>JALOLQ010000208.1 GCA_025455895.1 Solirubrobacteraceae bacterium | reverse complement strand
TCCTGCGGCAGGTCGCGCCCTCGGGGTCGCCCGCGCAGCGCGACGTCGACGACGTGCCGCTCGCCGAGCTGCAGTCCCGCCCGCTGATCATCCGCCGGCGCACGCCCACGGCCTCACGGCCGCCGGCGAACTTCCGGCTCGCCGAGCGCACCGCGGACTACGAGGTGTGGGAGCGCACCGGCTCGCCGCAGGTGCTGCGGCACGTCCCGCTCGGTGGGGGGGAGAGCCCGCTCTTCACGCCCAGTTGTGCGGACCTCGAGGCGATTGCGCGTGAGGCGCGCAAGGCCGGCGGGCGCCTTGCCTTCGCCGAGCGGCCCGCCCCGGTGGTCTTCCGGACCTCCGCCGTGCCGTCCCGGCCCCCCGGCTGGCTGCCCGATCCGAACGAGCCGGAGGCCCTGGTCACCGTCGGCCCCGGGGCGGTGCGCGGGACGATCGACGTGCCGCGTGCCGCGCGCTACCGCGTGTGGCTCGAAGGCACGTTCGGGCGCCAGGTGGACGTGCTGATCGACGGTCGGCCCGTGGGCCGGGCCCGTGACCGGGCCAACCACCGCGGCCAGAACGAGAACCTGGGCACCGTGCGGCTCGGCGCGGGGCGCCACCGCATCGCGATCGTGCGTGCCGGCGGCAGCCCGCGACCCGGCTCGGGGGGCGTCGGCCGGCGCGTCGGGCGTCTGTGGCTCACCGAGACCCCGGACGACGCGCGGATCGGCGTGCTCGCCTCCGCCCAGGTGGGTTCGCTCTGCGGGCGCCCGCTCGACTGGGTCGAGATCGTCCGCTGAGCCTCAGCGGCTCGCGGCCGCCGCGCGCTCGCGGAGGCGCAGCGCCTCGCGCAGCCCCGCCTCGACCTCCTCGGCCGCCGCGCGCCAGGTGTGGCGCGCGACGAACGCGATGCCCTCGCGCGAGCGCCGCTCCCACAGCGCCTCGTCGTCCATGAGGCGCTCCATGTGGTCGGCCAGCGCGCTCGGGCTGAACGCGGACAGCTCGACCGGCCCGTCCGCGCCGTAGACCGATTCGGCGCTGTAGCCCTCGAGGTCGACGCACGGCAGGCCGCAGGCGAGCATCTCGTTCGGCACGCGCGAGTAGTTCGTCATCGACAGGCACAGGCCGACGGTCGCCTCGGAGTAGAGGTGCGCGAGCTGCTCCTGGGAGGCGACGCCCGCGTGCTCGTAGGGGAACGACGTGTCGTTCGGGATCGGGTCGCCGTAGATCACCACGCGCGTCTCGGGCCGCCGGCGCTTGAGCTCGGCGAGCGCGAGCAGGCCGAGCGGCACGGCGCGGCGCGCGGTCACCGCGCGCCCGTAGAAGACGATCGTGTCGCGGCGGCGCGGCACGTCGAGCGGGTGGTAGACCGTCTCGTCGGCCCCGAGCTGGAAGACCGAGGCGCTGCCGCCGTAGCGCTCGCGCACGATGTCCGCCAGCCACGGGCTCGCGCAGATCGCGTGCAGCCCGTAGCCGTAGGTCTGCGCGGCCCAGCGGTGCTCGGCGGCCGTCGCGTAGAACTCAGGCTCGTGGTCCTGGACGAAGTACGCCCGGGCCCGCGTCGCCCCGAGCTGCAGCACCGGGTGCACGGTCTGCCAGCCGGTGGCCAGCGCGACGTCCGCGCCGAACCAGTCGCCGAAGCCCTTGAAGACCGGGGCCTCGAGCGGGGCGAACCACTCGCGGATCTCGTCGCGGATCACCGCGGCCCGCTGGGGCTGGTGGTTCTCCGGGTCGTCGAGCCACACGGTCACCGTGTGGCCGAGGCGCTCGATCTCGCGGAAGACGCGGAAGATCGTGTCGTGCCCGCCGCTGCCGCGCCGGAACGGCGGGATCACGATCGCCACGTGCAGCGGGGTGCGATCGGCGGCGCCGGGAACGGGGTCCTCGAGCGGCACGATCCCGTGCGTCTCGGCGTCGAGGATCTCGGCGAACAGCTCGCGCGGCCGGCGCGGCGAGACGTGCGTGAGCGCCGGCGCGGCCGGCACGGGCGTCCCGGCGCCGTCGCCGCGGCCCTCGAGCGAGAGCGCCCGGCGCGCCGGCTCGGGCAGCCGGTCGGCGCGCGAGCCCAGCGCGGAGAACACCCGGCGCCCGCCGTGGTGGGCGGCCGAGCGCGCGGTCCAGGCGAGGCGCTCGGGGCCGCCGGCGCCCTGCTCGTGCAGGTAGGCGCGGTCGCGCGCGACCTCGGTGCGCACCGCGCCGAGGGTCGAGCGCACGCCGATCGGCTCGATGTGGCCGGTGGTGTCGCGCAGGCCGCGGTACTCGTCGAAGTAGCGGCGCATGAACTGCGCCCACGGGAAGTCGTGCGCGTGCAGGACCGCGGCGCCGGGGTGGTAGGCCTTCCAGCCGCCGGCCGCGAACAGGTCCTGCGCGAACGCCTGGTCCTCCGCGTAGGGCACGTCGCGGAAGCCGATCCGCTCGAGCACCGTGCGCCGGTAGGCGGCGTTGGCGTTCGAGAGGAAGCCCGGGTGCCAGCCGCCCTCGCCGGCCGAGCGCTGGATCGCCGGGGCGCCGTCCGGGCTGAAGCCGGCGAAGAACTCGGTCAGCTCGCGGGCGATCATCGGGCTCGTGCCGGGCCGCGGCAGATGCGGCCCGAACGCCGCGCCGACCCGCTCGTCGAGCGCGAACGCCTCGCGGTAGGCGGCCAGCCAGCCGGGCTCGGGCGTCGCGTCCTGGGTCAGGAAGCAGACGATCTCGCCGCTCGTGCGGGCGGTGCCGAGGTTGCGCGTGCGCCCGTGCCCGAACTGCGCCGGCGGGATCTCGAGCAGCTCCGCGCCCGCCGCGCGGGCGATCGCCGGCGAGTCGTCACGCGAGCCGGAGTCGATCACGAGCAGCTCGTCGGGGGCCTCGCGCGCGACGGCGCGCAGCACCTCGGCCAGCCAGACCGCCCCGTCCTTGACGGGGATCACGACCGACGTGCTGCTCATGCCCCGCCGCGGATGCGTCGCGCGAGCAGCTTCGCCTGGCGCATGGGCCAGCGCGCCGCGCGCAGGAGCGCGCGGAACTGCGCGGCGCCCGGCCGGCGCATCAGCGCGTTGAGGTCGAGCTGCCAGCGCTCGAGCCAGTACGTGCGCTCCTCGGCGTCCGCGACGAGACGGCTCGTGCGCGCCACGAGCTCGGCGCGCTCACGCTCGAGCTCATCGACCCGCTCGCGCAGCCGCGCGTTCTCCGCGGCGAGCGCCTCGGCGTCGACGGACAGGTCGGTCTCCACGCCCGCAAGGGTAGACGGGCGCCCGCCGCCGCGGCGCTCTACGCTGCTGCGCGTGCCGATCGCCGCCCACGCCACGACGCTCCCCGGTGTCCTGCTGCTCGAGCCGCGGGTCTTCCCCGACGATCGCGGCTTCTTCGCGGAGACCTACCGCGAGAGCGAGCTGGCCGAGCACGGCATCACCGAGCGGTTCGTGCAGGACAACCACTCGCGCTCGACCCGCGGCGTCCTGCGCGGCCTGCACTTCGCGGTCGGCGCGGGCTCGACGAAGCTCGTGCGCTGCGGGCGCGGGCGCATCTGGGACGTCGCGGTCGACCTGCGCCCCGGCTCGCCGACCTACCGGCGCTGGGAGGGCTTCGAGCTGAGCGACGAGAACCTGCGCGTGCTCTACGTCCCGGCGGGCTTCGGCCACGGGTTCTGCGTGCTCAGCGACGTCGCCGACGTGCTCTACAAGCAGTCGGCCTACTACGACCCCGCCGTCGAGCGCGGGATCGCCTGGGACGACCCGGACGTCGGCGTGGCGTGGCCGCTGCCGGCCGAGGAGATCGTCGTCTCCGAGCGCGACACCACGGCGCCGTCGCTGCGGCTGTTCGAGCCGGAGCTGAGGTTCGAGGCGCCGTGAGGGTGCTCGTCACCGGCGGCGCCGGATTCATCGGGTCCTCCGTCGCGCTCGCGCTCGCCGGGCGCCATCCGCAGATGACGGTGCTCGCGGCCGACAACCTCTACCGGCGCGGCTCGGAGCTCAACCTGCCGCGGCTGCGCGAGGCGGGCGTCGCCTTCCACCATGCCGATGTGCGCGAGCTCGCCGACCTCGAGGCGATCGGCCCGTTCGACGCGATGGTCGAGTGCTCGGCGGAGCCATCGGTCATGGCCTCGGTCGGTGGCGGCGGCGACTACGTCGTGCAGGCCAACCTCGTCGGCGCCTACCACTGCCTCGAGGCCGCCGCCCGCCAGGAGGCCCAGGTCGTCTTCCTCTCCAC
>JALOLQ010000011.1 GCA_025455895.1 Solirubrobacteraceae bacterium | reverse complement strand
GTGCGCGCCTGCGGCCAGCGGCGCGGTCGAGACCGGCGAGCTGCAGGCGGCGAACGGCTCCCCGTCGACCGCGCACTCGAAGCTCGCGCGTCGCTCGCTCGCGCTGAACGCGAACTCGGGCGTCGTGTCCGTCGTCTCGCCCGCCGGCCCGGTGTCGATCTGCGTCTCCGGCGGCGCGGTGTCCGGGCAGCCCGTGCCGGTCGCGCGCAGGTAGCCGAGCTGAACGCCGGTGCCGGCCCAGTCGGGGTCGAGGTTGTTCGCCAGGCTGAGGAACACGGTGCAGTCGCCGTTGCCGCTGATCGCCGGGCCCTCGAGGGCGAGCGGGTTGCCGCCGGCGGTCCCGTTGGACGCGGCCCCGCTCAGGCCGTCGCCGCGGCTCACGTAGGTCGTGGTGTTCGTGGTCAGGTCGTGCAGGTAGACGTCGTCGTCGGCGACGCTGTCCGTGTCCCCGGCCGCCGGCGCGGCGTCGGTCACGAAGGCGACCTTCGTCCCGTCCTCGGAGATCGCCGGCTGCTCCTCGCGTCCCGCTCCGGGCAGTTCGGTCGAGTCGTGCGACGGGAGGTCACGCACGACGACGTCGGAGAGCCCGCCGGTCGCGCCGAGGTTCACCGCCTCGGTGGCGAAGGCGACCGTCGTCCCGTCGCCGTCGAGCACCGGCGCGGTCGAGGCGCCGTCGCCCAGCGTGCCGGCCGCGCCGTCCTGGCGGCTGGCGAGCGTCGTGGTGCCCGCGTCGAGGTCGCGGACGACGACGTCCGTGAACCCGTTCGTGTCCTGGCCGGCGCCGACGAGGTTCGTCGCCGCACTCTCGAACGCGACGACATCGCCGTCCCAGTCGAGCGACGGGCGGGCCGCCCCGGCGTCCGCGAGCGCCTCGTCGTCGGCGCGGCTGGCGAGGATCGTGGTCGTCGAGCCGAGCACGCGCACGTAGACGTCATCGGTGCCGTTGGTGTCGGCGGGGACGAGCGAGGCGGACGTCACGAACGCCGCGCGGGTGCCGTCGCCGCTGATCGCCACCTCGTTGGGGCTGACGGTGCCCAGCGCCGGCCCACCGCTGCCGTCGGGCACGTTGACGGGCGTCGAGCCGGCGGTGTCGAGATCGCGCACGAACGCGTCGCCCGCCGAGGTGTAGACGGCGGTCCGCCCGTCGGCGCTGATCGCCACCCGCGAGATCGGTCCCGGCTGGTCGTCGTTGACCCACTGCGTCGTGCCGGCGACGGTGTCCCGGACGTAGGCGTTCGAGAACGCGTTGTCTCCGGCGTCCTGGCCGGGGACCACGTTGTTCGCGTCGGACGAGAACGCCACGTAGCGCGCGTCCCAGCTCGCCGCGCCGGGGGCCAGCGAGGCCTTGTCGACGTCCGACGCGCCGGTGAACGGCGCCGTGCCGGTGGGGCGGTCGAGGAACAGGGTGTCGTCGTCGTCGGAGGTGTCCGGGAGGGTCGGCGCATAGCCGGCCAGGCGCCGGACGTAGACGTGCGGGTTGCGGGTGACGGTGTCGTCGTCCTCGGCCGAGTAGGTCGGGTCGTTCCCGGTGAACGCGACGCTGAGGCCGTCGCCGCTCACGGCGTTCGAGCCGGCCTTGCGCGGGGTGGCGCCGGGGCCGTCCGGGCGGCTGACGGCCTGGGTCGTCCCGGCGGTGACCGAGCGCAGGAACACCCGCTCGGTGGTGATCCCGGTCGGCAGGTCGGGGGTCACGTCGTCCTGGAAGGCGGTGAAGGTGACCTTGTCGCCGTCGTCGGAGATCGAGGGGAGCGCCGCGCCCTGGGCCTGGTCGATCTGGTTGCCGTCGCTCTTGAGGCTGATCCGCACCGTCGTCGGGGTCAGGGCGGGCGTGAGCTTGCGCCGGAAGACGTCGCGGTCGCCGTTCGTGTCCCCGGCGACGAGGTTCGTCGCGAAGCTCACGAACGCGACGCTGAGCCCGTCTCCGGAGAGCGCCGGCTGCTCGGAGTTCCCGGTGCCGGCCGCGCCCGACGTGCCGTCGGCCCGGCTGGCGAGCAGCGTCTGGTTGCGCACGGCCATCGGGGCCGTGGAGAGCGTGCGAACGGCGATGTCGGAGACGGCGTCGTCATCACCCGGGACGTCGGTCGCGTCGGTCTCGAAGGCGACGACCGTGCCGGCGTCGGACAGCGAGGGCCGCCAGGAGGTGTCGTCCAGCGCCGCGGTGCTCGCCCCGTTCAGCCGCGAGGCCAGCTCGAAGGTCCCGCCGGCGATGTCCCACACGTAGACGTCCAGGCCGTTCGCGACGGTGTCGTTGACCGGATCGAGATCGTCGCTCGTGTAGAACGCGACGTGCGAGCCGTACTCGTCCAGTGAGGGCTGGCCGGTGTTCCCGGTCGCCGGCACGCGCGTGGTCGTGTCGTTCACCAGGTCCCGGACGTAGACGTCGGCGCTGCTCTGCCCGGTGTCCGACGGGTCGAGCTGGGTCGTGCCCTCGAAGGCGACCTTCGTGCCGTCCCCCGAGATCGAGGGGTTCGTCGCGCTGCCGTCGTCGCCGGTGCCGTTCACCCCGGTGGTCCGGCTCACGAGCTCGGTCGTGTTCGTCCACGTGTCGCGCACGTAGACGTTGGTCGTGGTGTCCACGTCGGCCGACGAGAGCTCGTCGGCCTCGCTGACGAACGCCACGTAGCGCCCGTCGTCGCTGATCTGCCGCCCGCCGAGCACGCTCCCGTCACCGGCGACGGCGAGCCCGCTCTTGCCGGTGCCGATCCCGATCAGGGGCAGGTCGCCCGCGGGCCGCGTGATGAGGGTGGTCGTGCCGGCCGGGAACGCGGCGGCGCTCGCCGGGGCGAGGAGGACCGTCACCGCGAGCGCGGCGAGCACGTGCCGGACCGGGTGGACGAGCCCCCCGAGCATCGCGCGCAGCCTACCCACGGCTGCGGACTCCCGCCAGCGTTCCGTGCGTGGGGCGTGACGAACCGGTCGTGGCGCCGTCACCCCGTCGCCGGGAACGTGGCCGCGTGTCCGGCGATCGCGGCCAGTCCACCGTCGAGTACGTCGTCGTGCTGGTGCTCGTGCTCGGCGTGCTCGCCGGGGGCGCGCTCGCGCTCGGGGGTGCGGGGATCGCCGCGGCGCTCGTGGCGCAGGTCGAGCGGGCGCTGTGTCTCGTGACCGGTGACGGCTGCGCGGTGGGGGACCGGGCGCCGTGCGTCGTGGCCAGCCGCACCTCGGCGACCGACGTCACCGCGCGGCTCGCCGTCCTGCGCCTGCGCGGGGGACGCACGCTCACGCGCGAGACCCTCGCCGACGGCCGCGAGCGGCTCACGCTGCTGATGCGCGGCGGCGCGGGGCTCGGGGTCGCTCTCGGGCTGCGCGCGGGGGTGGGCCGGGGGACGGCCGGCGCCACCGCCGGGGCGGAGGTCGAGGGACGGCTCGCCCGGGGCCGGGTGTGGGTCGTGCGCGACCGGGCGGCGGGCGACGACCTCCTCCGGCGCCTGACGCCGCGCTCCACGGGCGGGCGGGTCCCGGCGCCGCGCCCGCAGGCGCTCGGGCCGCCCCCGCCTCCGGATGCGGTGCTCTCCGAGCGCGGCCTGGACACCGTCGCCGAGGCGCGCCTCGGGCGGGCGGGCCTGACGCTCGACGCCGAGGACGTCCTCGGCGCGAGGACCGACCGCCGCAGCGGCGAGCGGACGCTGTCGATCCGCCGGCGCAACGACCTCGGGCTCTCGCTCGGCCTGCTCGGGCCGGCCGGCGCGGAGGGCCTGGGCCGGCACGAGGAGCGCTACGCGCTGGTCGTCGACCGGGGCGGCCGGCCGCTGGCCCTGGAGGTTCGCGAGACGCTCCGCGCCCACGCCGGTCCGCGCCTCCCGAAGCCGCTGCGGGCGATCCTCGCGCGGACCGGGCTGCCGCTGCGCGGCGGGCGCGTGTGGGAGACCGAGCGGCGCCTGGACCTCGCGGATCCCGCGAACCTCGCGGCCGCCGGCGCGTTCGTGCGCGCGCTGCGGGCGCCGCGCCTGCGCCTCGGTGACGCCGTGGTGGTCGGCGCGGCCCTGCGGGACCGGCTCGATGCCGCCGCGCTCGCCCAGGCCCGCGTCTACGCACTCACGGCCCGGACCACGAGCGTCGAGGGCGCCGTGGACGCGGGGCCCGGCGTCGGCGGCGGGTACGCGCACGTCGACGAGCGCCTGCGCCTGCTGGGTGCGCGGATGCGCGGGCCGGACGGCGTCTGGCGGGCGCGAGCCGACTGCCTGCTGGCGTAATAACGTCGTAGACTTACGTCAGATGTCTGCCACTAGCGCCCTCGTCCCCGCTCTCGACCCCGCCGCGCTCGCGGCCGGGCTGGCGTCGCTCGAGACGCGCCTGGCGGACGTCGCCCGGCCGCGGCCCGACGACGTCGCCGCCGCGCGGGCGGCCGCCGAGCGAGTGCTCGAGCGCGATGCGCGCGAGGTCGCCCGGGCCGGCATCGAGGCCGGGCGGTGGATCGACCTCCAGCAGGTCGCCCACCGGGTCGCGCTCGCCGCGCGCGACGGCGGCGACCCGGCCGCGCAGCGCCGCGCGCTGCGGATCGGCGTCGAGGGGATGCGCTTCCTGCTCGAGCGGATCGCCGAGCGCGAGCTGCTCGGCGACGATCGTCCCGCTCGGGAGATCGCGGCGTGGCTCGAGGACGCGCTCGCGGTGTCGCAGTCCGAGAAGGCGGAGCTGCTCGGGGTGTCGCTGCGGACCTACCAGCGCTGGCTCGCGGGGGAGGCCGCCCCGTCCGGCGAGGACGAGCGCCGCCTGCGGCTGCTCGCGCGCCTGGTGCTCGACGTGCGCGGCCTGCTCGGCGGCCCCGGGGTCGCCGGCTGGCTGCGCGATCCGGACCGCGCGCTCGGGGGCCGCTCCCCGCTGGAGATCGTGGCCGAGGGCGATCCGCGGCGGCTCGCGCGGCTGCTGGAGCTCAGCGGCGCCGCGCGGGCCGGCGCGGGCGGGTGAGCGCCGAGCTGGTCGCCTTCCGGGCCTCGGCCTACGAGCGCCCGCTGTGGGCGCTGCCGAACCGGGTCGCCGGGCGCTGGAACGCCGCCGGGGACCCGCCGGTCCAGTACCTGGCGCTGCACCCGATGGGACCGTGGGCGGAGGTCCTGCGCCACCTCGGCCGGCGCGGCGCCGAGGCGGCGCGGAGCGTGCGCGTGCCGACCTGGGCGCTGCGGGTGACGCTCACCGAGCCGCCGCAGCCGATCACGTTCGCGAGTGCGCCGCAGGCCGGTCTGCGCCCCGAGGATCTCGTCGCCGACGACCACCGGCCGTGCCGGGAGGCGGCGGCGCGGCTGCGGGCGGAGGGCGTGGGAGCGATCGTGACGCCCAGTGCCGCGCTCCCGGGCACCGAGGTGCTCGTGCTGTTCGGCGCGCGGGTCGTGGCGGCCTACGACCGGGCGCCGATCGACCCCGGGCTCGACATCCCCGCGGCGCTGCTCCAGCAGGACGGCCGCTGCCCGGAGGGGCTGTGGGAGGCGGTGCACCACCGCGGGGGCGGCCGGCGCCACCCGGCGTTGCGGGCGTTCCGGTCCGGCGTGCCCTACCGGTTCACCCAGCCGCCGGTCACCGCCGCAGGGCTGCGGACCTGACGTCCGCCCCGGATGCGAACATACGTTCGTGCCGTACGTCGAGCTCCACTGCCACTCGGCCTTCTCGTTCCTCGACGGGGCCTCGCTGCCCGAGGAGCTGGTGGTCGCGGCGCTCGAGCGCGGGCACACGGCGCTCGCGCTCACCGATCACGACACCGTCTCGGGCTCGATGGAGTTCGCCCAGGCGGCGAAGGCGCTCGGGCTGCGCGCGATCCACGGAGCCGAGGTCCGCGTGCGCGACGACGGCGAGCCGCCGGACGCGCCCCATCGCCACCTGACGCTGCTGGTCCGGGACGCGCGCGGCTGGGGGAGCCTGTGCCGGCTGCTCACCCGTGCGCATGCGGGCACGCGCGAGGGGGCGCGCCGGATCCGCGCCGCGCCGTCGCTCACGCTGGCCGACGTCGAGGCGCACGCCGAGGGGCTCGTCTGCCTGAGCGGCTGCGCGCGCGACGGCGTGCGCGACGAGCCGACGATGCGCCGCCTGCTCGCGGCGTTCGGGCGCGAGGCCTTCCGGGTCGAGCTGCAGCGCCCGTTCGCGCGCCACGACCGCGCGCTGAACCGGGGGCTCGCGGGGCTCGCCGCGCGGCTGGGCGTCGCGTGCGTGGCGACCGGGAACGTCCACGCGCACACGCCGCGGCGCGCCCGGCTGCAGGACGCGCTCGTCGCGGTCCGCGAGCACACGACGCTCGACGCCTCCGAGCCGCTGCGCCGCGGCAACCACGCCCACGTGCTCGCGACCCCCGAGGCGATGGCCGCGCGCTTCGAGGACCATCCCGACGCCGTCGCCGAGACCGCGCGCCTGGCCGAGACGCTGACCTTCGACCTCACCGAGGGTCTCGGCTACCGCTACCCGGGCGCCGAGGACGCCGGTGCGGCGCGCGCGCTGGCCGAGGCCTGCCGGCCGAGCTTCGAGGAGCGCTACCCGCCGGGGAGCACCCACCGCGCCGAGGCGGCCGCACGGCTGCGCGAGGAGCTGGCGCTGATCGAGCAGCTGGGCCTGTCCGGGTTCTTCGTCCTGCACCGCGACCTGCTCGAGCTCGCGCGCGAGGTCGCCGCCGAGGTGCGCGGCCCGGACACCGCCCGCGCGCTGCTGCCCCCCGGCCGCGGCCGGGGGTCCTCGGTCTCCTCGATCGTCTGCTACCTCACCGGCCTCTCGCACGTCGACCCGGTGGCCAACCGGCTGTTCCTCGGGCGCTTCCTCAACGAGGAGATCACCGCGCTGCCGGACATCGACCTCGACTTCCCGCGCGACGTGCGCGAGCGGCTGATCCCGCGCATCCACGAGCGCTACGGCCGTGATCGCTCGGCGCTCGTGGCCGCCTTCCCGACCTACCGCGCGCGCGGGGCGATCCGCGAGCTGGGCAAGGCGCTGGGCCTGCCGCCCGGCGAGATCGAGCGCGTCGCCCGCGGCTCGGAGGGCTGGTCGGCGCGCACCGTGGACCGTGACGTCGAGACGACGCTCGGCGCCGGGCGGCTGGACCCGGACGGGTCGCCGAGCCGCTGGCGGCACCTCGCCGAGCTGGCGAACGAGGCCCACGGCCTGCCGCGCCATCTCTCCCAGCACTCCGGCGGGATGATCGTCGCCACCCGTCCGCTCGTGGACTGCTGCCCGGTCGTCCCGGCCGCGATGGAGGGCCGCCAGATGGTCATGTGGGACAAGGACTCCTGCGCCGACGCGGGCTTCCTGAAGATCGACCTGCTCGGCCTGGGCATGCTCTCGGCGGTCGAGCGCTGCGTCGAGCAGATCGCCGCACGGCGCGCCGAGCGGATCGACCTCTCGCGGATCCCCTACGACGACCCGCAGGTCTACGACGCGATCCAGCGCGCGGAGACGACCGGGGTCTTCCAGATCGAGAGCCGCGCGCAGATGGCCTCGCTCGTGCGCACGCGCCCGGAGAATCTCGACGACCTGACGATCCAGGTGGCGATCGTGCGGCCGGGCCCGATCCAGGGCGGGGCGGTCAACCCGTACATCGAGCGCCGCCAGCGGCTGCGGGCCGACCCGGGCTACCGGGTCCCCTACGACCACCCGTCGCTCGAGCCGGTGCTGCGCGACACGCTCGGGACGATCATCTTCCAGGACCAGGTGATCGAGGTCGCGATGGCCTTCGCGGGCTTCTCGGCGGGCGAGGCGGAGGGCCTGCGGCGGGCGATGAGCCGCAAGCGCTCGCAGGCGGCGATCGAGGCCCACCACCGGCGCTTCGTCGAGGGCGCGACGGCGCGCTGGCCGGACGTGGACGAGGCGCTCGCCGAGCACGTCTTCACGATGATCTCCGGCTTCTCGGGCTTCGGCTTCCCCAAGGCGCACGGGGCGGCGTTCGGCCTGCTGGCCTACCAGTCCACCTGGCTGCGCGTGCACTACGGCCCCGAGTTCCTCGCCGCGCTGCTCGACGAGCAGCCGATGGGCTTCTACCCGCCCGACGCGCTCGTCCACGATGCCCAGCGCCGCGGGATCCCCGTCCTGCCACCGGACGTGAACGCGAGTGCCGCGGGCTGCACGGTCACCCCGGAGGGCGCGGTGCGCCTCGGGCTCGGCCACGTCCTCGGGGTCCGCGGGGAGGAGGTCGGCGCGCTCGTCGCCGAGCGCGGGCGCGGCGGGCCGTTCCGCTCGCTCGACGACCTCGCCTCGCGCGCCGGGGCGGGCCGGCCGTCGCTCGCGCGCCTGGCCTGGGCGGGCGCGGCCGACTCGCTCGTCCCGCCCGAGAACGCCGCCGGGCGGCGCTACGCGCGGCGCGCGGCGCTGTGGGCGCTGGGCGTCGCCGTCCCGCCGCTGGCGCTGCGCGGCGCCACCCAGCTCGCGCTGCCGCTCGACCTGCCCGCCGCCCCGGCGCTCGCGCCGCTGAGCGACTGGGAGGCGATGCTCGCCGACTACGCGACGACGGGACTGACGGCTGAGACGCACCCGCTCGCGCTGCTCCGCGGGCCGCTCACGGCCCGCGGGGCGGTCGCGAGCGATCGTCTGGGCGATCTGCGGCACGGCGATCCGGTGCGCATCGGCGGGCTGGTCGTCGCCCGCCAGCGGCCGGGGACGGCGAGCGGGGTCTGCGTCATGCTGCTCGAGGACGAGCACGGGACGGTGAACCTCGTCGTCCCGCCCGCGGTCTACGAGCGCCACCGGCTCACCGTCCGGACCGAGCCGCTCGTCGTCGCCGAGGGGCGCCTGGAGCGCTACGCCGCCGGGGGCGGGGCGGTCAACGTCCTCGTGCGGCGGCTCGTCCCGCTCGAGGCGCCGGACCGGCCCGCCGCCGAGGTCCGCGACCTCTCCCCGCTGGACGAGCGCGAGCGCGAGCGCGCCGCCGAGCCCGCCGCCGCGGCCGGGTTCCGGGCGGTCGCGCCGCCGGTGATGTCATTCGCCCAGGGGCGCCGCCGATGACCGGCCCGGCGTGCCGCCGCAGGCCGCATGCCGCCGCCACGCCTTCCCGCGGCCCGGCCCTGTAGCGTTCGCGCCGATGCTCGCCGTCACCGCAGTCATCATCGCCTTCGTCCTGGCCGGCCTGATCGCCGTCGGCGCCGGGTTCGCCGGCCGTCGCCGCAAGGCCGACGAGCCCGAGAAGCCGCCGTCGAACAAGCTGCTCTACACGGGCCTCGCGCTGATCACGGTGGGCCTCGGCCTGCTCGTGCCCGCGGTGCTGCTCGTGGACAACGGCGAGGATCGTGCCAAGGAGGCCGTCGGCGGGGTCGAGCTGACCTCGGCGCAGGAGAAGGGCCGCGAGCTCTTCGCGCAGAACTGCTCGAGCTGCCACACGCTCCAGGCCTCCAACGCGGTCGGGCAGACCGGCCCGAACCTCGACGCGCTCAAGCCGCCGGAGGCGCTGACGCTCAACGCGATCAAGCTCGGCCGCGCGCGCGGCGCCGGCAACATGCCCGCCGGGCTGCTGAGCGGCGAGGCCGCCGAGGACGTGGCGAGCTACGTCGCCGCGGTCGCCGGGCGCGGCGAGGGCCTCGTCACCGAGGAGGGCAGCCCCGAGCCGCCCGCCACCGCCGGCGGCGGCGGCGACCAGGCCGCCGAGGGCGAGTCGATCTTCACCCAGAACTGCGCGAGCTGCCACACGCTGAAGGCCGCCGGCGCGAACGGCAACGTCGGCCCCGTGCTGGACACGCTGAAGCCCTCGGAGCCGACGGTCAGCGCCGCGGTGA
This sequence comes from Solirubrobacteraceae bacterium, assembly GCA_025455895.1. GTDB lineage: Bacteria > Actinomycetota > Thermoleophilia > Solirubrobacterales > Solirubrobacteraceae > F1-60-MAGs163. The sequence goes on along the minus strand of JALOLQ010000011.1, from coordinate 9,080 downwards.
CCAAGGGCAAGGGCGCGATGCCGGCGTTCGAGGGCCAGCTCACGCCCGAGCAGATCAAGGCCGTCGCGGCGTACGTCGCCGAGTCGGCCGGCAAGTAGCGCAGGCCCCGGCCGGCGCCGCGGCGCGTCCCGGGATCCGGGACGCGGTGCCGCCTGCGTCCTCGCTAGGCTGTCCGGACCGATACCGCTGAGTTCCCGCAGGTGCCCATAGCGGCCGCCGGCGGGGAGCGGGGGACCCGATTCCGGGGCGAATCGCCGGCTCGTCCGGCGTAGCGCCAGCTCTTTCTGCGCGAGCCCGTCAGCTAACCCCGTAAGCCGACGAAAGAGACCGACACGACATGTCGCAACAGCACGCGCGCGCCTGGTGGTCCGAGGTGGAGCACCTGCGCGAAGAGCTCGAGGAGCGCCGCGGCACCGAGGCGCCCGCCCGGCCCGCCCTGCGGCTGGTCCCCGGACCGCCGGCCGATTCCGCCGCGCCGGACGCGCCGCGCCGCGCCGCCCGGCGCACCGTCCAGATCACCGGCCGCCCCGCCGAGACCCCGGTGGCGCGCCGCCTCGTCGAGGTCGAGCGCCGCCGCCCCGCCGCGCCGGTGGCGGAGCGCTTCAGCGCCCGCCCCGACCGGCTCGCCGCCTGGGCCGTGCTGCTCGGGCTGGTCCTCGTGCTCGTCGCGCTGACCTCGGGCTGATCGCGCCCCACGTGGCGCACCCGCGCTCGCCCGGGTACCCGGCGGGCCGCGTATCCCCGGCAGAGGACCCTTCCCGCCGGAGACCCGCATGACCGCGATCAGCCGCTTTCCCGTCCACGACGAGCTCAGTGCCCCGCCCGGATCGGCGCCCGTGCTGCGCGGCGCGCAGCGCGCCGCCGGGCAGCTCCCGAACTTCCTCGGCGTGCTCGCCGGCTCGCCGGCGGCCCTGCGCGGCTACGCGCGGCTGCGCTCCGAGCTGCGCCACGGCACGCTCGACGGCCCGACCCTCGAGCGGATCGCGCTCGCCGTCGCGAGCCACCACGGCTCGGCGCCCGGGATCGCCACGCACGTGCGCTCGGCGCGGATGGCCGGCCTGACGCACGACGAGGTCGCCGCCGCGCGCCGCTTCGAGTCACGCGACCCGGCGCAGGCGGCGCTGCTGCGCTGCCTCGAGCCGCTGGTGCGCGCCGGCGGGCCGCTCCCCGACCACGTGGTCGAGGAGGCGCGCGAGCTCGGCTGGACCGACGAGCAGCTGCTCGAGGCGATCGCCGTCGTCGCGCTCGAGACGTTCACCGCGCTGATCAACGTGGCCGGCGACGTCCCGGTCGACGGCTCCACCGAAGCGGGCCGGCTGCTCGCGGCCTGACCGGCCCGGATGGCCACCCGGGCCGGACCGCGGGTCCGGTCAGGCGCCGCGGACGGCCCGCTAGGGTCCCCGTCATGGAGGACCCGAAGCCCGCCACGCCCGCTGACGTCAGCGCCCTCTGCGACGAGCGCGACATCCGCTTCATCCGCCTCTGGTTCACGGACATCCTCGGCCAGCTGAAGTCGTTCTCGATCGGCCGTGACGAGCTCGAGGACGCCTTCGAGGGCGGCATGGGCTTCGACGGCTCGTCGATCACCGGCTTCAACGCGATCGAGGAGTCGGACATGATCGCGATGCCCGATCCGTCGACGTTCGCCGTGCTGCCGTGGCGACCCGAGGAGCAGGGCGTCGCGCGCATGTTCTGCGACGTGCTCACGCCCGAGCGCACGCCGTACGAGGGCGATCCGCGGCACGTGCTGCGCCGCGCGCTGCAGCGGATGGAGAAGCTCGGGTTCGACACCTTCAACGTCGGCCCCGAGCTCGAGTACTTCCTCTTCAAGGACAAGCACGGCACCGAGGTGCTCGACGAGGGCGGCTACTTCGACCTGACCACGCTCGACGCCGGCTCCGACGTGCGCCGCGAGACCGTGCTGGCGCTCGAGCAGCTCGGGATCCACGTGGAGTACAGCCACCACGAGGTCGGCCCCAGCCAGCACGAGGTCGACATGCGCTACCCCGACGCGCTGAAGATGGCCGACGACTGCATGACCTACCGGATCACCGTGAAGGAGTACGCGCTGAAGTACGGCTGGCACGCGACCTTCATGCCCAAGCCGCTGTTCGGTGAGAACGGGTCCGGCATGCACACCCACATGTCGCTCTTCCAGGGCGGGCGCAACGCGTTCTTCGACGAGGGCGACCCGTACTTCCTCAGCGCGACCGGCAAGGCGTTCATCGCCGGCCAGCTCAAGCACGCGCGCGAGATGAGCGCCGTCTTCGCGCAGTGGGTCAACAGCTACAAGCGGCTCGTTCCCGGCTACGAGGCCCCGGTCTACGCGGCGTGGTCACGGCGCAACCGCTCGGCGCTCGTGCGCGTGCCGCTCTACCACCCCGGCAAGGAGCAGGCCACGCGGATGGAGCTGCGCTGCCCGGACCCGGCCTGCAATCCCTACCTGACCTTCGCGGTGCTCCTGCACGCCGGGCTCGAGGGGATCGAGAAGGGCTACGAGCTGCCCGAGCCGATGGACAAGAACCTCTACCACCTGGCCCCGGACGAGCGCCGGCGGCTCGGGATCGAGCAGCTGCCCGAGACGCTGGGCGAGGCGATCGAGCTGACCGCCGAGTCCGAGCTCGTCCTGCGCGCGCTCGGCGAGCACACGTTCAACCGCTACGTCGAGATCAAGCGCCAGGAATGGGAGGACTACCGCGTGCAGGTCACGCAGTGGGAGCTCGACCGCTACCTGCCGGTGCTCTGAGGCCTCAGCGCAGCACGGTCCGCACGAACGACTGGACCTTCAGCGCGACCTTCTCGCCGGGCTTGTAGGTCCGGTTCTGGTCGATCTGGATCGTCCACAGCCCGCCGCGCGAGCGCGCCGGGATCCCGGGGGCGCGCTTCGTCAGCAGGCCGCAGGCGCCCGAGGGCTTGCCGAAGCGGTAGTTGGCGATCGTCTTGCCGGCGAAGCGGAAGTGCCCGTAGATCGGGCGCGTCGTGTCCTGGAAGCCGCTGAACTTCCAGGTCCGCAGAGCGCGGGGCGACTTCTGGCCGCCGTCGGTCTTGAACGCGAACTGCACGAGCGTCACCGACGCCTGCGCCGAGACGCCCGCCGCGTCGGTCGCCGTGACCGCCAGCGTCGTGCGCTCGGTGCTCTTCAGCCCGAGCGACGCGCCCGTGGGCGCCGTCAGCCGGGCGCCGAACGCCCCCGCGGCGTCCGCCGGGCCGCGCAGCGGCGTGGTGCCGCGCGCGGTGAGGTCGACGTCGGCGCCGGGCGTGAACCCCGAGCCGCTGAGCACCATCTGCTGGTTGGTGACGTAGCAGGACCGGTCGCTCGTGAGCTGCGCGGCGGTCGCGGGGGAGGCGGCGGCGAGCAGGGTGATCGCGCAGCCGGCGGGCAGGAGCAGGCGCATCATGGACGCGACCCTACCGGGCCGCGCCCACGCGCCTGTGTGACGTTCGTCAGCCTGCGGGCGCCGGCGCGGGCGGCGCCGGCTGCTCGTCGCGCGGCTCGTCCTCGGGCACCAGGCCGCCGGGATCGCCCTCGTGCGCGAGCCGCGACGGCCACCAGACCTTGCGGCCGATGTCGAACACGAGCGCGGGGACGAGCGTCGAGCGCACGACGAACGTGTCGAGCAGCACGCCGAAGGCGACCGCGAAGCCGATCTGCGTGAGCGGCACGAGCGGCAGCACCGCGAGCACGGCGAAGGTGCCGGCGAGCACGATCCCCGCCGAGGTGATCACGCCGCCGGTGACCGCCAGGCCGCGCAGCATGCCCTGCCGCGTGCCGTAGCGCGCGGTCTCCTCGCGCACCCGGGCCATGAGGAAGATGTTGTAGTCGATGCCGAGCGCCACGAGGAACACGAACGCGAACAGCGGCAGCGACGGGTCGCTGCCCGGGAAGTCGAACAGCAGGTCGAAGGCCACGTAGCTCACGCCGAGCGCCGCGGCGAACGAGAGCACGACGGTCGCCATCAGGATCAGCGGCGCCGCGAGCGCGCGCAGGAGCAGGATCAGGACGATGAAGACGACGAGCAGGACGAGCGGGATGATCACCCGGTTGTCGCGCACGCTCGCCGCGCGCAGATCGCGCTCGATCGCCGTCGTCCCGCCGACGAGCACGTCCTCGCCGCCGGCCTCCTTCACCGCGTCGCGCAGCACGGGGATCAGGTCGAACGCCTCGGTGGAGTAGGGGTCCGGCTCGAGCGCCACCTGGAGGTAGGTGCCGGGCGGGCCCTCGGTGACCTCGCGGACGTTCGCCACGCCGTCGGTGCCCTCGAGCGCGGCGGTGACCGCCGCGACCTTCGCCGCGTCGGGCACCTGGACGGACTCGACCTCGCCGCGGAACGAGTTGCCCTGGGTCAGGCCGTTGGAGTAGCTCAGCAGGCCGAGCGACATCACGCCGAGGATCAGCGTCGTGACGATCCACACGCGCCGCGGGCGGCGCGCGATCCACTCGCCCCAGGCCCGCCAGCGCCCGTGCGTGGCGTCGACCTGCTTGGCCTCGTCGCTGAAGCGATGCTCGGCCTGCGCGAAGCGCGCCTTGAACGGCCCGCCGAAGACGCGCAGCAGGATCGCCGCGACGGCGATCACGGCGAGCGTCGCCGGGGCCGGGACGCCGAGCGCCGCGAGCACCCCGACGAGCACGCCGACGTTCAGCAGCATCGCCAGCACGAACCCGACGGTCGCCGGCACGCGCGAGGGCTTGGGCGTCGCGTCCGGGGCGTCGGCGCCGTCGGGGCCGTAGGGGACGAACGGCCAGAACGCGCGGCGCCCGAAGATCCCGAGCAGCGCCGGGAGCAGCGTGAGCATCGCCACCATCGCGGTGAGCACGCCGATCGCGCCGAGCGGGCCGAGGCCGGCCGTGCCGTTGACCTCGGCGACGGCGAGGCAGATGAGCGCGAGCACGACGGTCAGCGCGGAGGCGGTGATCGCCGGCCCGGAGGCGGTGAGCGACTCGGCGAGCGCCCGGTGCTTGTCCTGGTGGCGGCGCAGTTCCTCGCGGTAGCGCGCCACGAGCAGCAGGGCGTAGTCGGTCCCCGCCCCGAGGACGAGGATGCTCATGATCGACGCCGACTGCCCGTTGACGGTCACGCCGAGCAGCTCGCCGGCGGCCCACCCGAACGAGCGCGCCATGATCTCGGCGAAGCCGACGGTGATCAGCGGGATCCACAGGAACAGCGGGCTGCGGTAGATCAGCGCCAGCAGCAGGAAGACGAGCGCGACCGCGGCGAGCAGCAGCGTGCCGTTGATGTTCTCGAAGACCTTGATCGCATCGGCCGAGAACCCGGCCGAGCCCGTGACCTTCACCTGGAGCCCGGAGCCGCCCGAGCCGTCGGTGCTGATCTCCTCGCGCACGTCCTCGACCGGGTCGAGGATCGTGTCCGCCTCGCCGTCGGTGGCGATGTCGGCCAGCAGCAGCGCGGAGCTGCCGTCCCGCGAGAGCTCGGGCTCGCCGAACGGCTTCGTGGCGGGCAGGTTCAGCGCGTTGAGCCGCTCGCGGTCCTCGGCGATCTGCGCCTTGTCGGCGCCGGTGAGCCCGCCCTCGCGGCGGTAGACCGCGACGATCGTCACGTTCTCGGCGCCCTGGAGCTCCTCGGTCTTCGCCAGCGCCTTGGTGGACTCGGCGTCCCCCGGCAGGAACGAGGCGGAGTCGTTCTTCTGGATGTCCTCGAACTTCGTCGGCAGCTGGGCGCCGCTGACGGCGAAGATCGCCGCGATCCAGATCGCGAGGACGACCCACTTCGAGCGCGGGCCGGCGGGGAGCATGAGGAGCTTCTTCATGAGCAGGGGAGGTCGGAGGCGGGCGGGCGGGACCGGCAGAGGTTCTAGCAGCCCGGTCCCCGGGATCTACGGCGCGGCGGGGCTCGGCGGGTCAAGCAGCGCGGCGAGCTCGTCCGGCTCCGTCACCGGGGCCCGGCACGCGAAGCGCTCGCAGACGTACGCCGCCGCCCGTCCGCCGACCGGCGTGCGGCCCTGGAGCAGGGCGACCGCGGTCGGTCCGTGCCCGTCGCCGCCGCGCCCGGCGAGCACGAGCCGCGGGCGCAGCGCGCTGCGCACGACGCCCTCGAGCGCCGCGCGCTCGTCGCCGACGAGCGCCAGCTCGCGCGTGGGGCCGAGGTGCAGGTCGAGCGCCTGGAGCGTGTGCCCGAAGGCGACCGGGTGGCGGGCGGTGAACTGGTGCACGAGCCGCAGGTGGCCGAGCCCCGCCTCCTCGTAGGACGCCTCGCCCGTGAGCAGGCTCAGGCGCAGCAGGCCGAGCGCGGCGCTGGCCGCGCCGGAGGGGATCGGGTGGTCCTCGAGCTCCTTGCGCCGGGCGAGCAGCCGCTCGGCGTCGTCGGCGGTGGAGAAGAAGCCGCCGCGCTCGGGGTCGGCGAAGCGGGCGAGCAGCTCGTCGGCCGTCGCGCGGGCGGCGGTGAACCACGGCTCCTCGAAGGTCGCCTCGTAGAGGGCGAGCAGCGCCTCGAGCAGGAACGCGTGGTCCTCGAGGTAGGCGTCGAGCCGTGCCTCGCCGCGGTTGTAGGTGCGGCGCAGGCGCCCGTCCGGGCCGCGCAGCGTCTCGAGCAGGAAGCGCGCCGTGTCGCGCGCGGCGTCGAGGTAGTCCTCGCGCCCGAGCGCGGCGCCCGCCTCGGCCAGCGCGCCGGCGAGCAGCGCGTTCCAGCTCGCCAGGCGCTTGTCGTCGGTTCCCGGACGCACCCGCCGCGCGCGGACCTCGAGCAGCCGCGCGCGGATCCGCGCGCGCGTCTCGGGGTCGGGCTCGGGGCCGCGCGACTCGAGCACGTTCGCCCCCGGCGGGCCGTCGGCGAAGTTGCCCTGGTCGGTCGCCCCGAACCACTCGAGCGCCGCCTCCGCGTCGGGCCCGAGCGCCCCGATCAGCTCCGCCGTCGTCCACACGTAGAACTTCCCCTCGACGCCCTCGGAGTCCGCGTCGAGCGCGCTGAAGAAGCCGCCGTCCGCCGCGCGCATCTCGCGCAGCGCCCAGTCGAGCGTCTCCTCGCAGGTGCGCCGCAGCAGCGGGTCGCCGCTCGCGAGCCAGCCGTGCAGGTAGGCGCGGGCGAGCAGCGCGTTGTCGTAGAGCATCTTCTCGAAGTGCGGGACCGTCCAGGTCGGGTCGACGCTGTAGCGCGCGAAGCCGCCGCCGACCTGGTCGAAGATGCCGCCGGAGGCCATCGAGCGCAGCGTGTGCAGGGCCATCGGGCGCTCGCCGCGCGCGAGCAGGAAGACGATCGCGCTCGCCGCCGGGAACTTCGGCGCGCCCGACCAGCCGCCGTGGACGCTGTCGTAGGAGGCGCGCAGCCGCTCGACCGCCTCCTCGCGCAGCCCCGGGTCGATCGGGTCGGCGCTCGGCCGCAGGGCGGCGCCGCCCGCCAGCCGCGCGGCCATCTGGTCGCCCTGCTCCTCGATCTCCTCGCGGCGCGTGGCCCACGCCTCGGCGACGGCGGCCAGCACCTGGCGCCAGGCGGGCAGGCCGTGGCGCGGCTGGGGCGGGAAGTAGGTGCCGCCGAAGAACGGCACCTGCTGCGGGGTGAGGAAGACGTTCATCGGCCAGCCGCCCTGGCCGGTCATCGCCTGGACGGCCTCCATGTAGAGCGCGTCGACGTCCGGGCGCTCCTCGCGGTCGACCTTCACGCAGACGAAGTGCTCGTTCATGAGCTCCGCGGTCACCGGGTCCTCGAAGCTCTCGCGCTCCATGACGTGGCACCAGTGGCAGGCCGAGTAGCCGATCGAGAGCAGCAGCGGGCGGTCCTCGTCGCGGGCGCGGCGCAGCGCCTCCTCGCCCCAGGGGAGCCAGTCGACGGGGTTCTCCGCGTGCTGGAGGAGGTACGGGGAGGTCTCGCGCGCGAGGGCGTTGGGCATCAGCCCAGGCTACGCAGCCCGGGGTTCGCCGGGGCGGGCACGGCGAGCAGGTCGCGGGCGCGGGCCGCGCGGGCCCCGGCGGCGGACGGCGCCGGCACGCGCACGCGCCGGCCGCCGAGGACGCCGGTGATCTCCCCGGCGGCGCTGATGTCGACGCGCCCGTTCGCCCCCGCCGGCCCGGTGACCGCGAGCCGCGAGGTGGCCCCGCCGCGGATGCCGTAGATCCCGGAGACGCGGATCCCGGGCACGTAGGCGACCCGGGCCATCGTCACGAAATCGCCTTCGACGGTGGCCACGCCGCCGCGCAGCCCGCCGGTGCGCGAGCCGCTGCGCACGGGCCGGCCGGCGGCGATCGCATCCCCGATCAGCTGCCGGCGCACGTCGCTGAGCGTCAGGCGCACGGCCGAGAGCGTGCGCAGCGCGCGGCTGCCCCCGGCCAGCTCGGACAGGCGCAGCGGCGGGCGCGGAGTGGGGCTGAACTGGCTGGCCGCCGGCGTGCACGCGGCGGCCCGGCCCGCGGCGAAGGCCGCGAGCTCGTCGTCCACGCAGCCGCCGAGGTCCCCGCCGAGCACCGAGTGGCCGGTGCCGGGCACCGCGACGACCCGCGCGCCCGGAATGGTGGCCGCGACGCTCCGGGCCTGTTCGAGCGGCGTGCGCAGGTCGGCGGCGCCGGCGAGCACGAGCGTCGGGACCGCCGGCGGCGGGCCGGCCTGCGGCGAGCGTGCCGCCGCGGGCCACGCCGAGCAGAGCGTCGCCACGCTCGCGCGCAGCGCGACGTCGGCGGAGAACGGGGCGAAGTCGCGCGCGGGGAGCGCGCGGACCGCCGCCCGGGCCTGGATCAGCCGGGCGCTCGCGCCGGCCGCCGCCGACCACGGGAAGAGCGTCTCGCTGCAGCGCGTGACGGTGAAGAGCGAGGCGTTCGGCGCGGCCGACTGGGCGGTGCCGGTGAGGCCGCGCGAGCGCGCCCGCAGGCGCAGGATCGGCGTGCGATCCCCGCGGAGCGCGGCGCTCACCGCGCCGGGGAGCTCGGCGCGCAGGGCCGGGTTGAGGTCCCCGGCCAGCAGCACCTGCCAGAGCCCCGTGTCGGTCAGCTCGACGCCGAGGCGCCCGCCCGCGGGCGCGGTGATCGTCCCGGTGAGCGGCCGGCGGGCGAGCCGGCCGGTCAGGCGCCGCAGGTCGCGGCGCACGTCGCGCGTGGCGAAGCGGCAGGCGCGGCCGGCGCACAGCTCGCGCAGCACGCG
>JALOLQ010000207.1 GCA_025455895.1 Solirubrobacteraceae bacterium | reverse complement strand
GACCGACCGCGCGGGCAACGTCGGGGTCGCGGTGCGCAACTTCCGCGTCGCGCTCCCGCCGCCGCCGGCCCCCGCTCCGGCGCCGGCCCCGGCGCCGACGCCGAACGCCGGCCCCGACGAGCCGAAGGCAAAGCCCGCCTGCCGGGTTCCGCGCCTGCGCGGGCTGACCCTCGCCGCGGCGCGCAAGAAGCTCCAGCGCGCGAACTGCAGGCTCGGCCGCGTGAGCAAGCCGCCGAAGAGCGTGCTGCGGCTGCCGTTCAACCGCGGCCAGAAGCTCGTCGTGCAGCGCCAGTCCGAGCGGGCGGGCGTGAAGAAGCCGAACGGCCAGCGGGTCGGCGTGGCGCTCGTGCCGCGCCGGGACCTGAAGCTGCGCTGATCCTTGGGGGCTCGCCCGGGACGCGCCGCCGCTCAGGCGGCGGCGCGTCCTGCGCTGCCCATGCGCTCGCGCGCCCGCGACGCGGAGCCGAGCCCGCGGTGCTCACCGGCGGCGGCCAGGCCGAAGCGCGGCATGTTCCCGTAGACCGCCTCGTAGGCGCCGGCCCGGACCTGGAAGGTCTCGTGCCAGATGCCGACGTCGCCGTTCAGGCCCACGACGCGGAAGAACCGCTTCCACGGCTCGCTGTGGAGCATGTCGTCCTTCGCGTAGCGCTCGAGCGCGTCGAAGTCGCGCCAGAACTGGATCACCAGCGGCGAGAGCGGCCCGAGCATCCCCTGGCGTGATCCGAGACACCCCTTCTCCGGGTGCGCCTCGAGGTCGCGCAGGATCGGGCCCATCGCGCGCCCGACCAGCAGCGTCTTGCGCAGCTTCCAGGGGCGGTTGGCGCGCATCCCGATGAGGAAGACGACGAAGTCGCCCTCGAGGTCGGCGGTCCAGCGGCCGGGGAAGATCGGGGGCATGTTCCCGACCCTACGCTGGGCGCTCGCCGCCGGGCAAGCGCTCGGGGCCGCTCAGGCCCAGCGCATCCGCTTCGGCCGCGCCCGCATCCGCACGATCCGCGCCGGGACGCCGGCCGCGACGGCGTCGTCCGGGATGTCGTGGGTGACGATCGCGTCGGTCCCGATCACGCAGTTGTCGCCGATGCGCGCCCCGCGCAGGATGCAGGCGCCGTAGCCGATCCACACGTTGTGGCCGACGCGCACGTCGCGCTTGTAGATCCCCTGCTCGCGGATCGGGCGGTCGACCTCGACGATGCCGTGGTCGAAGTCGATGAACATCACGCGGTCGGCGACGATGCACTCGCGGCCGATCGAGACATGCTGGAAGGCGGAGATCGTGCACTCCTGGCCGAGCACCGTCTTGGCCCCGATCCGCACCTCGCCCTCGTGTGCGCGGATCTTGCAGCCGTGCCCGATCCACGACCAGCGGCCGAGGTGGACGTGGGCGCCGCGGCCGATCTCGAACACCGCGTCCGGCGCCACGAAGCACACGCCGTCCGTCGTCAGCCGCCCGCGCCAGCGCAGCCGCAGCCACGCCCAGCGGGCGATCAGCCGCGCGTACTTCGCGTTCGCCATCCCGTGCGCGCGGGCGAAGCGCCAGAACGCGAGCGGCCCGCCCCGCAGCGGCGCCGGTTCGCCGCGGACCTCGCCGGGCTCGGCGGGCACCGGGGCGGCGGAGGCGCGGGGGGCGGGGGTGGCGGGGGCCGGGGGCACCGGCGCCGATCCTAGATGGCTCACCCGCCTAGACGGGCAGGGCCTGCGCGAACGCCGCGAGCTGCGCCGGGTCGCGCAGCGGCGGGCCGTGGCCGAAGCAGACGACGGCCGGCTCGAGCGCCGCCAGGCGCCGGATCGCCCGGCGGTTGGCCGGCGGGTCGAGCGTGAACATCGCGGGCGGCTCGTGCAGTCCCGGCCTCCCGGTTCGCGGGTGACGCCCGAACAGCACGTCGCCGGCGATCAGCGTGCGGTCGCGCTCACGCCAGTAGGAGCAGTGCCCGGGGGAGTGCCCCGGGGTCTCGAGCACGGTGAACCCGCCGACCTCGTCGCCCTCGCGCAGCGTCCGCGCGACGGGGTGGGCGGGGCCGGCCCACCAGCGCAGCTGGGCGCGCACGACCGGCCCGAGCGGTCCGAGCGCGCGCAGGTCGCCGCCCGCCATCGCCTCGGCCTCGCCGGCCGGGCACCACAGGGGGATGTCGTAGGCGGTGCACAGGGCGGCACTCGAGCCCTGGTGATCGGCGTGGGCGTGGGTGAGCGCGTGCGCGGCGGGACGCCGGTCGCCGAGCGCCCGCCGCAGGCGCCGCGCCGACCAGCGGGTACCCGCGTCGAGCAGCACGTCCTCGAGCAGGTAGGCGTTGAAGGCGTGCGCGGGGCGGCTGGGGAGGAGGTGGAGGTTGCGGGCGATCTCTTCCATACAGGGATGTACGGTACCAGATCGCCGTACAGGGCTGTATGGTGAACGGCGATGCCATCCTCCCCCCGCCTGGACCGCGACGCCTGGGTCGGCGCCGGGCTCGCCGCGCTGGAGCGCGACGGCGTGGACGGCGTCGCCGTGGTCCCGCTGGCGCGGGCGCTGGGCGTGACGCGCGGGAGCTTCTACTGGCACTTCGCCTCGCGCGACGAGCTGCTGGCCGCCGTGCTCGAGCGCTGGGAGCTCGAGCACAGCGAGGCCGTCCTGCAGGAGCTGGCCGCGGTCGCCGACCCGCGGGCGCGCCTGACGGCGCTGCTCGACCGCGCCGTCCGCAAGCCGCCGACGTACTTCGCCCGCCTGCTCGACGCCGAGGACCGCGAGCCGCTCGTGGCCGCCGTGCTGGCCCGGTCCGCCGCCCGGCGCACCGAGGCGATCGCCGCCGCCTGCCGCGAGCTGGGCCTTGCCCCCGCGGAGGCCCGCCGCCGCGCGCTGCTGGCCTACGCGGCCTACGTCGGCCTCGCGCGCGGAGCGGCGGCCGGCCTCGCACCGCGCGAGCGGGCAGCCTTCGCCCGGCACGTGGTGGCGACCCTCGTGCCCTGACGGCGGCCCGCCCGCCGGCCTCGCTAGCCTGCGCGGCCCCGTGCCGTCCGCCGCCGACACCACCCTCGCCGAGCGCCTGCTCGCCGGCGACCGCCGCGCCCTGGCCCGCGCGATCACGCTCGTCGAGTCCGACGACCCGCGCGGCTGGGAGCTCGTGCGCGAGGTCTACCCGCACACCGGCCGCGCCGCGATCGTCGGGCTGACCGGCGCCCCGGGCGCCGGCAAGTCGACCCTGATCAGCGCGCTGACGACGCTGCGCCGCGAACAGGGCCGCTCGGTCGCGGTGCTCTCGATCGACCCGTCCTCGCCGTTCACCCACGGCGCGCTGCTCGGCGACCGGATCCGGCTGACCGAGCACTTCCTGGACCGCGAGGTCTTCATCCGCTCGATGGCCAACCGCGGTGCCCTGGGCGGCCTGAGCGAGGCCGCGCTCCAGGCCGCGCTGCTCATGGACGCCGCCGGGCGCGAGGACATCTTCCTCGAGACCGTCGGGGTCGGCCAGGCGGAGGTCGACGTGATCGACCACGCCGACACCGTCGTGCTCGTGCTGATGCCGGGCTCGGGCGATTCGATCCAGGCGCTGAAGGCCGGCGTCATGGAGATCCCGGACATCATCGTCGTCAACAAGGCCGATCACCCGCTCACCGACACGATGGTGCGCGAGATCAAGGGCGTGCTCTCGCTCGGCGGCGCGCACGACGGCTGGAGCGTCCCGATCGTCAAGACCGAGGCCCACGCCGGGGCCGGCGTGCCCGAGCTCGTCGAGCGGCTCGACGAGCATCGCGCCTTCATCGAGGAGCAGGGCACGCTCTCCGAGCGGCGCCGGCGCAACCTGCGCAGCGAGGTCCTGTCGCTCTGCACCCACCGCCTGCGCCGGCGGCTCGAGGACCGCGTCTCCGAGGACCCGCGCTTCCAGGAGCTGCTCGACGAGGTCGTCGCCCGGCGCCTGGACCCGTCGAGCGCGGCGACCGAGATCCTCGGTCACCTCGACGCGTCGTAGCGGCCCTCAGAAGACCGACCAGGGCAGCGGCCCGGCGGCGGGCGCCAGGCCGGCATCGCCCGCGAGATGCCCGGCGAGCAGGATCCAGCCGGTCAGCGTGAAGCCCACGAGCGCCAGCGCGAGCCCCAGGCGGCCGTGCCGGCGCAGCGCCCACGAGCTGAGCGCCGCCGCGCAGGGCAGCGCCACGACCAGCGCCTCGCCGGCGAAGCGCGAACCGAGCGACGGCTGGAGCA
>JALOLQ010000206.1 GCA_025455895.1 Solirubrobacteraceae bacterium | reverse complement strand
TCGCGTCGAGGTCGGCCGCGAGCGCGCCGACGTCGGCCTTCGGGCGCAGCACGTCGTTGACCCCGCCGACGATCGTCACGAGGTCGGGCTCCAGCGCGAGCGCGGGCTCGAGCTGCTCGGCGCGGATCTGCGGCAGCTTGCGCCCGCGGATCGCAAGGTTCGCGTAGCGGACGTCCGGCGCGAGCGCAGCGAGCCGCTGGGCGAGCAGATCGGCGAAGCCGCGGTAGCCAGAGCCGTCGGGATAGGGGTCCTCGAGACCCTCGGTGGTCGAGTCGCCGAGCGCGACGTAGCGGCGGAACGGTCCGGCGGCCATGGGCGCAGACCCTGCCACAGCGGCGCGCGCCGCGGCGGCGCGCTGTGCGAGATTCCCGCCATGCGCGCCGCCGTCTGCCAGCACGAGGAGTTCCGCGTCGAGGACCTGCCCGAGCCCACGCCCGGCACGGGCCAGGTCCGCCTGAGGACCGTGCGCTGCGGGATCTGCGGCTCGGACCTGCACGCGCGCCACGGCGCCGACGACTGGGCCGACATGACCGCGCGGATCGGCTACGACCGCACCGCCCGCTCGCACGAGCCGGTGGTCTTCGGGCACGAGTTCAGCGGCGCGGTCGCCGAGTACGGCCCGGGCTGCCGGCGAGCCGTGCCCGAGGGCGCGCCGGTCGTCGCGCTGCCGATGCTGCGCGGCGCGCACGGGGTCGACGGGACCGGGCTCTCCACCTTCGCGCCGGGCGCCTACGCCGAGCAGGTGCTCGACGAGGAGTCGCTGATGTTCGCCGTGCCGAACGGGCTCGACCCCGCGGTGGCCGCGCTCACCGAGCCGCTCGCCGTCGCGCTGCACGCCGTGCGGCGGGGCGAGGTCGGGCGCCGCCAGGTCGCGGTCGTCGTCGGCTGCGGGCCGATCGGCCTCGGGGTGATCCTGATGCTCAAGGCGCAGGGCGTGCGCACCGTCGTCGCCTCCGACTTCTCACCAGGGCGGCGCGCGCTCGCCCGCGCGTGCGGCGCCGACGTCGTCGTCGATCCGCGCGAGCTCTCGCCCTACGACGCCGCCCCGGCGAAGGGCGAGCTGCGCGAGCTGGCGGCCGGGCTCGAGCTGATGGTCGGCGTCGCCGAGAAGGCCGCGCGCGTCCCCGGCGGGTGGGCGGCGCTCGGGCTGGCCGAGCGCTTCGGCATCGCGCCGCGCCACCCGGTGATCTTCGAGTGCGTCGGCGTCCCCGGGGTCATCGAGGAGATCGTCGCCGGCGCGCCGCTGCTCTCGCGGATCGTCGTCGCCGGCGTCTGCGTCGGCACCGATCACCTCACGCCGGCGATGGGGATCATGAAGGAGGTCGACCTGCGGTTCGCGTTCGCCTACACGCCGCCGGAGTTCCGCCGCACGCTGCACCTCCTGGCCGAGGGCAAGGTCGACCCGCGGCCGTTCATCACCGGGACGGTCGGGCTGGAAGGCGTGGACGCGGCCTTCGCCGCGCTCGCCGACCCCGAGGCGCACGCGAAGATCCTCATCGACCCGGCGAGCGGAGCGACCGCGCCGTGACCGACGCGCAGCCGGAGGTCACCTCCGAGCAGGTCGACGCGGTGATCCGCAGCCGCGGGTTCGTGGTGCTGATGCTGCTCGCGGCGTTCGTCGGCGTCGTCGTCTCGCTCGCCGCGTGGCTCTTCCTCGAAGGCACCGTCCAGCTCCAGCAGCTGCTGTGGGAGGACCTCCCCGGCGACGCGGGATGGGACGGCGGACCACCGCTGTGGTACCTGCTCGGCGTGCTCGGCCTCGCCGGCCTGATCGCCGGTCTGGCGATCGCGCGCCTCCCTGGTGGCGGCGGCCACGTGCCCGCCCACGGCCTGGCCGCGGGCGGCGGGCCGCCGCAGGGCCGGGCGCTCGCCGGCGTGCTGCTGGCGGCGCTCGCCTCGATCGGCTTCGGCGTCGTGCTCGGCCCGGAGGCGCCGCTGATCGCGCTCGGCGGCGGACTGGCGCTCGCGACGATCCGCCGCAGCCGCCGCGAGGTGCCCGATCAGGCCCAGCTCGTCGTCGCCGCCGCCGGCAGCTTCGCCGCGATCGCGTTCATCTTCTCCTCGCCGATCATCGCCGCGATCCTGCTGCTCGAGGCGACCGGGCTCGGCGGTGCGCGCCAGCGCCTCGTGCTGATCCCGGGCCTCATGGCCTCGGCGATCGGGAGCCTCGTCTCGATCGGGATCGGCTCGCTGAGCGGGCTCAGCTCGGCCGACTACGCGCTCGGGCCGCTGACGCTGCCCGCCTTCGACCAGCCCACGGTCACCGAGTTCCTGTGGACGATCGTGCTGCCGGTCGCCGTCACGATCGGCGCGCTCGCGATCGTGCGGCTCGGGCGGGCCACCCATCGGCTCGCCGCCCCGCGCCCGCTCGTCGCCACGCCGGTCGCCGGGCTGCTCGTCGCGCTCATGGCGTTCCTCTACGGCCAGAGCACCGACGAGTCGCCCGTCGCGGTGCTGCTCTCCGGCGAGGAGCAGCTTCCGGGGCTCGTGGCGCAGGCCGACACGATCGCGGCGTCCACGCTCGTCCTGCTGCTGCTCTTCAAGGGCCTGGCCTACGGCATCTCGCTCGGCGCGTTCCGGGGCGGCCCGACCTTCCCGGCGATCTTCCTCGGCGCGGCGGCGGGGATCCTCGCCCAGGATCTCCCCGGGCTCTCGACGACGCCCGCGGTCGCGATCTGCCTGGCCGCCGCGACCACCGCGGTGCTGCGCCTCCCGCTCTCGAGCGTCGTGCTCGCGATCCTGCTCACCGCCGAGGCGGGCAGCGGGTCCGCGCCGCTGATCATCGTCGCGGTCGTCGTCGCGCACATGACGACGCTCGCGATCGAGAACCGCCGGACGCTGCGCGAGCGGCCGGTCGAGCACGCGCTCGGCGAGCAGCCGGCGACTGGCTGACCCGGGCGGACCGTGCTCTTCGACCCGCGTGCGCACGAGCCGCTGACCGAGCGCCCGTGGGACGCCGCGGCCGCGCGCGCCGCGATCGCCGCGATCGCCGCCGAGGCCGACGCGGCGCTGCGCCCGGACGGCCGCTGGTGGCCGCTGCACCCGCTCGACGACGACGGCGCGACGCCCGCGGCGCTCCACGGCGTCTACCTCGGCGCCGCCGGGACGCTCTGGGGGCTCGACCGGCTCGCGCGGGCGGGGCTCCACGAGCCCGGGCACGACTACGCCGCACTCGCCCGCACGGCGCTCGAGGACTACCGCGAGCGCCCCGAGTTCGGCGGGCCGCAGCCGAGCCTGTGGATGGGCGAGGGCGGGATCGCGCTCGTCGCCTGGCTGCTCGACCCCGACCCGGACCTGGCCGACCGCCTCGAGGCGCTCGTGGCGCTCCCGCCGGACGACTCGCTCGAGCTCATGTGGGGCAGCCCCGGGCTGCTGGCGATCTGCGACGTCCTGCTCGAGCGCACCGGCGAGGAGCGCTGGGCGACCGCGTGGAGCGCCCTGGCCGAGCAGCTGCTCGAGCGGCGCAGCGAGCGCGTCCCCGGGCTCTGGACGCAGCGCCTGTACGGGCGCGAGCAGGAGCTGCTCGGCCCGGTGCACGGCCTCGCCGGGATCGCGGCGATGCTCGCGCGCCGCCCGGAGCTGCTCGCGCCGGAGCGCCTCGTCCCCGGGATCGTCGCGGTGCTCTCGGCGAGCGCCGTGCGCGAGGACGACCGCGCCACCTGGCCGCCGCGCTTCGGCGGGCCGCTCGAGGACGGGGGCAATCCGGTCCGCACGCAGTGGTGCCACGGCGCGCCGGGCATGGTGGCCGCGCTCGCGGCGCTGCCGCCCGCCGGCGAGCTCGACGAGCTGCTGCTCGCGGGCGGCGAGCTGACCTGGGCCGCCGGCCCGCTGCGCAAGGGCGCGGGCCTCTGCCACGGGACGGCGGGCAACGGGCTCGCGTTCCTGGCGCTGTTCGCGCGCACCGGCGACGAGCGCTGGCTCGCCCGGGCGCGCGCGTTCGCGATGCACGCGGCCGCACAGGTCGCCGCGGACCGGGCGCGCCACGGCCGCGGGCGCCACCCGCTGTGGACCGGCGATCCCGGGACGGCGGCCTACCTCGCGCAGTGCCTCGAGGGCGGCGGCGGGACGCCGGCGTTCGACCGCTGGTGAGCCGCGGGCCACATGCGACAAAGTTGCGAAGTGTCGCATGGCAAGCTACGCTGCCCGGCGCCGGTCCTTGACATGCTGTCAACCCACCCG
>JALOLQ010000205.1 GCA_025455895.1 Solirubrobacteraceae bacterium | reverse complement strand
GCTCGCCGGCAACAGCGGCTACCACTTCCAGCTGCTCAACGCGGTGATCGAGGTCAACGAGCTGCAGAAGCGGCGCGTGATCGGCAAGCTCGAGAAGCATCTCGGCTCGCTCGTCGGCCAGCGGATCGCGCTGCTCGGCCTCGCCTTCAAGCCGAACACCGACGACATGCGCGAGGCCAGCTCGCTCGTGCTCGCCGCGCGCCTGCAGGCCGCGGGGGCGCAGGTGGTCGCCTACGACCCGATCGCCGAGGAGGAGGCGCGCCATCTCATGCACGGCGTCGAGTTCGCGCCGGGCGCGATGGACGCGGTCACCGGCGCCGATGCCGTGGTGCTCGTCACCGAGTGGGACGAGTTCCGCGCGCTCGACCTCGCCGAGGTCGCCGGGGCGATGCGCGGCGACGTGCTGATCGACGGGCGCAACGCGCTCGACGGGGCGGCCGCCGGCGCCGCGGGGCTGCGCTACGAGGGCATCGGCCGGGCGGCCTGACCGCGTGCGCGCCGTCGTCCTGGTCGGCGGGGAGGGCACGCGGCTGCGGCCGCTGACCTCGACCGTCCCCAAGCCGGTCGTCGATCTCGTCGACCGGCCGTTCATGGCCTACATGCTCGAGTGGCTCGCGCGCCACGGGGTGGACGAGGTCGTGCTGGCGTGCGGCTTCCTGCCCACGAAGCTGCGCGACGCGCTCGGCGACGGCGCGCGCTACGGCCTGCGCCTGAGCTACGTCGAGGAGCCCGAGCCGCGCGGCACCGGCGGCGCGCTGCGGTTCGCCGACGAGCAGCTGCCCGGCGGGCTCGGCGAGCGCTTCCTCATGCTCAACGGCGATGTGCTGACCGACCTCGACCTGCGCGCGCAGATCGACCAGCACGAGGCGACCGGGGCGAGCGGCACGCTCGCGCTCGTGCCCGTCGAGGACCCGACCGCCTACGGGCTCGTGCGGCTCGAGGCCGACCGGCGCGTCCAGGGGTTCCTCGAGAAGCCGCGCCCCGAGGAGATCGACACGAATCTCATCAGCGCCGGCGCGTACGTGCTCGAACGCTCGGTCCTCGACCTGATCCCGCCCGGTCGCAACGTCTCGATCGAGCGCGAGGTTTGGCCCGCGCTCGTCGGCGCCGGCCTCCACGGCTGCCCGCACGAGGGCGCCTACTGGGTCGACATCGGGACGCCGGAGCGCTACCTGCAGGGCTCGCAGGACATCCTCGCCGGCCGCGTGCGCACCGCCGTGCGCGAGCGGCTCGACGTGCACGGCGTCGCGCGCGGCGAGGGCTGCCGCGTCGACGGGCACCTGCACGGCCCCGCACTGCTCGGCGACGACGTGACGATCGGGCGCGGGGCCACCGTCGAGCGGGCCGTGGTGCTCGCCGGGGCGCAGGTGGGTGCCGCGGGCGTCGTGCGTGACGCGATCCTCGCGCCGGGAGCGCAGGTCGGCCCGGACTGCACCGTCACCGGCGGCGCCGTGCTCGGCCCGGGCGTCCAGGTGGGCGCCGGCAACGTCCTCGACCGCGGCGTGCGCCTGTTCCCCGGCGTGACCCTTCCCGACGGCGCCGTCGGTTTCTAGGCAGACTCCGGAGGCCTGATGTCGTCCGCCACCCCCCAGCCCGGCACCGCCCTCGACCGCGACGAGCTCGCGCGGCGCGATCCGAGCGACCAGCTCACCGACGTGCTCGCGATCCCCGAGCACCTGCGCGACGCGCTCTGGAAGGCTGAGTCGGCCGGGGTGCGCGGCTGGGACAGCCCGGGCGGGCTGATCGTCGCCGGGATGGGCGGCTCGGGGATCGGCGGGCGGATCGCCCGCGGGATCCTCGGCGACCAGGCCTCGCGCCCGGTGCTCAGCGTGCACGAGTACGCGCTGCCGCCGTGGACGACCGACGAGGTGACCGTGCTCTGCACGAGCTACTCGGGCGACACCGAGGAGACCCTCGCCTGCTTCGAGGCGGCCGGCGTCGTCGGCGCGCGGCGGATCGTCGCGACCACCGGCGGCCGCCTGGCCGAGGTCGCCCGGGCCGAGGGCGTGCCGGTGCTCCCGCTCGCGGGCGGGCTCCAGCCGCGCGCCGCGGTCGCCTACCAGGTCGTCGCCGCGCTCGAGGCGGCCTGGCTGTGCGGCGCCGGGCCGCGCATGACCACCGAGATCGACGTCGCCGCCGAGCACCTCGAGCAGCTCGTCGCGGCGTGGGGCCCGGACGCCGGCGAGGAGTCCGAGGCGAAGGCGCTCGCGCGGGCGCTCGAGGGCAGCGTGCCGGTGCTCGTCGGCGCGGGGCTCACGAGCCCGATCGCCTACCGCTGGAAGACCCAGATCAACGAGAACGCCAAGCAGCTCGCCTTCCACGGGAGCCTCCCGGAGCTCGACCACAACGAGATCGTCGGCTGGAGCAGCGCCGAGCGCCACGGGCGCTTCAGCGCCGTCTTCCTCGACGACTGCGATGACACGCCGCGCGTCGAGCAGCGCATCCGCCTGACCCGCGAGATCATCGCCGAGCACGCCGCCGGCACGCACGTCGTGCCCTCACGCGGCCAGACGGCCGTGGAGCGTGCCTTCTCGCTGATCCTGCTCGGCGACCTCGTCTCGCTCTACCTCGCCGCGCTGAACGGCGAGGACCCGGTCACGATCGAGCCGATCGACCGGCTGAAGGCCGCGCTCGCCGACGGCGAGTAGGAGGCCGGCCGCCGCGCCCCTCGGCCGCCGCGGCGGCGGGCCTCGGCGTGGCGGATTCGCCTCCGCTGTCGTGCACGATCCGCCACGCCCGGCCATCCTCCGAGCGGCGAGGGGTTGACGTGGCGGATCTTCCACCACTGTCGTGGACGATCCGCCACGCTGAGCTGGCTGCGGCGGCGGTCGCCGCGCGGACGACACGCGTGGCCCCCGAACGTGCCGACGCGAGCGCCGGCGCGCCCGCCCGGCCGCACCCGCCGGAACCTTGACACAGTTGTGGTAAGGTTTGCCACCGACCGATGGACGCCCTGACGATCCACGAGGCGGCGCAGACCACGGGCTGGTCGGCGCGCATGCTTCGCTACGTCGAGCGCCTCGGGCTCATCGAGCCCCAGCGCTCCGCCGCCGGCTACCGCATCTACGGAGCCGGCGAGCTGCAGCGCCTGCGCACCCTGCGCGAGCTGCTGGACGAGCACGGCATCGGCCTCGGAGACGTGGCCTTCGCCGAGCGCCTGCGCCGCGAGCGCGATCTGCGCACCGCGGTGGAGGGCTGGATCGAGTCCGAGCCCCGGCGCCCGGAGACCGTGTCCGCCGACGACTGGCTGCGCTGGGAGCAGGAGAAGCACGCCCGCCTGCTCGCCGCCGCAACCGCCCCGACCCCGACGATGGAGACCACCGCATGACGACGACGACCGCCGTCCTCACCGAGACCGACTACAAGGTCGCCGATCTCTCGCTCGCCGACTTCGGCCGCAAGGAGATCCAGCTCGCCGAGCACGAGATGCCCGGCCTGATGCAGACGCGCGAGGAGTTCGCCGCCGCCCAGCCGCTCAAGGGCGCCCGGATCACCGGCTCGCTGCACATGACCATCCAGACCGCCGTGCTGATCGAGACGCTCGTCGCGCTCGGCGCCGAGGTGCGCTGGGCCTCCTGCAACATCTTCTCGACGCAGGACCACGCCGCCGCCGCCGTGGCCGTCGGCCCGAACGGGACGCCGGACGCGCCGCAGGGGGTGCCGGTCTTCGCCTGGAAGGGCGAGACGCTCGAGGAGTACTGGTGGTGCACCGAGCGCGCGCTCACCTGGGACGGCGACGGCCCGAACATGATCCTCGACGACGGCGGCGACGCGACGCTGCTCGTCCACAAGGGCATGGAGTTCGAGAAGGCCGGCGCGGTGCCGGACCCGGCGAGCGCCGAGTCCGAGGAGTTCCGCATCGTGCTGCAGCTGCTCCAGGACTCGCTGGCCAAGGACGCCGGCAAGTGGACGGCGATCGCCCAGGGCATCAAGGGCGTCACCGAGGAGACGACGACCGGCGTCAACCGGCTCTACCAGATGCAGGAGACCGGCGACCTGCTGTTCCCGGCGATCAACGTCAACGATTCGGTCACCAAGTCGAAGTTCGACAACCTCTACGGCTGCCGCCACTCGCTGGTGGACGGCATCAACCGCGCCGTCGACGTCATGCTCGCCGGCAAGCTCTGCGTCGTCGCCGGCTTCGGCGACGTCGGCAAGGGCTCGGCCGAGTCGCTGCGC
>JALOLQ010000204.1 GCA_025455895.1 Solirubrobacteraceae bacterium | reverse complement strand
CGGCGACGGCACGCGAGGGCAGCGCCTGCGCAAGCTCGCGGGCGCGCTGCTGCGCCGGCCGAAGATCGCGCGGCACGCCGCGAACCCGGTCGGCTGGTCGAAGCGCACGGTGATCTTCACGACGATGCAGAGCGTCGACTCCTCGCTGCGGCTCGTGCTGCGCCGCCGGCGCCTCGGGCGCGGGCTCGTGATGGACACCGCCCACGGCGAGGGCGATCCGCCGAGCGTCTTCCTGCCGGTCGCCAACCGCGTCGCCGCGCTCGCCGCGCGGCGCATGGGCGGCTACGCGCAGAGCACGATCCTCGACGTCGGGCGCGCCGTCCCGTCCACCGCGCACTTCCTCGGCGGCTGCGTGATCGGCGCCTCGCCGCAGACCGGCGTCGTCGACGCCCGCCGCCGCGCGTTCGGCTACGAGAACCTCCTGATCGTGGACGGCTCGACGGTCCCGGCCAACCCGGGCGTCAACCCGTCGCTCACCATCACCGCGCTGGCCGAGCACGCGCTCGCGCAGGTGCCGCCGGCGCCGGGCGCGGGCGATCAGGCGCGCTTGGGCGGGCGCGGGAAGAACCCGCTCGTGCGGCGCACGTAGTCCGCGTAGCCCGGGCGGCGCTCGGCCATCCCCTGCTCGAGCAGCTTCGCGCCCGAGACGCGGATCAGCAGCACGCTCATGAGGATCGGCCCGATGATCGTCCACCACGCGCTGAGCGTCGCGAGCGCGATCAGGTAGAGCCCCCACCAGACACAGAAGTCGCCGAAGTAGTTCGGGTGGCGGGTGTAGCGCCAGAGCCCGCGGTCCATCACCTGGCCGCGGCTGGCCGGGTCGGCCTTGAAGCGCGCGAGCTGCGCGTCGCCGACCGTCTCGAAGACGAAGCCCACGAGCCACAGCGCCGCACCGAGCAGGTCGAGCCAGATCAGCCCGTCCGGGCTCGCGTCCGCCTGGCCGGCCTGCACCGGCAGCGCGACGATCCACATGAGGATCCCCTGGCTCCAGAACACCGCCCACAACGAGCGCAGCGGCCAGCGATCGCCGTGGCGCTCGCGCATCGCCTGGTAGCGGAAGTCCTCGCCCTTGCCGAGGTTGCGCCGCGCCAGGTGCAGCGTGAGGCGCAGCCCCCAGATGCTCGTCAGCACGGTCAGCAGCAGCATCCGCCCCTCGGCGCCGTCGGCCACCGCGAACGTGACCCAGGCGATCACCACGAAGCCCGCACCCCAGAAGATGTCGACGATCGACGAGTCGCGCACGGCGACGCTCACCGCCCACAGCCCCGTGGTCAGGACGAAGACGACCCCGAGGTTCAGCAGCAGGATCCCGCCGAGGCTCATGCCGTCACCGCCCTGCCGCCGCCGGCGCGCAGCCCGGCGCCGATCCACGCGTCCATGTCCGCCCACGCCTCGTCGAGCCAGCGCACGCGCCCGCTGCGGTCGGCGGGGACGGCGGCGCGCGGCACGCGCGTGATCCGCACGCCGATGCGCAGGCCGACCATCCGCCCGCCCCAGATGTCCGAGAGCAGGCGCAGGCCGTCGAGCCCGTGGTGGGCGAGCAGCACGACGTCGGCGTCCGGCGCGCCGTCGAGCACGGCGAGCAGCCCGCCGACCTTCGGCGGCAGCAGGTGCTCGATCCGCTCCAGGCGCGCCGCGCGCCCGGGGTCGCGCTCGGCGACCTTCGCGATCGCCGCGGCGCGGCGCTCGGTCGTGAAGCGGGTCCCCTCCGGGTAGAGCAGGATCCCGTCGTCGGGCCCGAGCCCGGTCGCCAGCCGGCGCACGTTCTCGCGTTCGGCCTGCTCGCCGGTGCCGCGGCGCACGAAGTAGTTCGGCAGCCGCTTGCCCGCGACGTCGAGGCACGGGTCGGCGAGCAGTTCGCGCTTGAGCACGTAGCGCAGGCGGATCCGCGCGCCGCGCGCGACGAGCACCGAGGGCAGCAGGTTGTCGACGATGCTCGCGTGGCGGATCAGCACGATCACCGGCGCCGGGCGCAGCTGCTCGGCGCCCTCGACGTCGAGCCGCAGGCCGAACAGCGCCCGGATCGCGCCGAACTGCCAGCCGGCCCAGACCTGCTGGAAGCGCCACGTCCAGTCGGCCATCCACGCGGTGCGCCGGCCGAAGCCGGCCGCGATCCACAGCGCCAGCAGCGCGAGCAGCCCGACGGTCTCCGCGGCGAGGTAGACCCAGCCGAAGAGCAGCAGCCGCGTGGCCATCCACGGCGTGCCGCGCGCGAGCCGCCGGGCCAGGTCGACGAGCAGCGCCGCGACGAGCAGCAGCGGGAAGAGCAGCGTGACGACGAGCAGGCCGAGGACGACGGGCGGGATCGTCTTCAGCCGGCGCAGGACGACCTGGCCGCGCGTCTCGCCGAGGCCGCCGCCGCGCAGGTCGCTCACTCCCCGAGGCGCGTGGCCAGCACGAACAGCACGCAGAAGCTGAGCGCGATCAGCATCACGCTCCACAGCGGGTACGCGCCGATCGAGAGGAAGTTCACGAGGATCGCCAGGAACGCGCCGAACATCCCGAGCGCGTAGCCCGCCGGCTTGTCCTGGAGCAGCAGCGCGCCCACGAGCACGTAGAAGATCCCGGTCGCCAGGTGGATCCAGCCCCACGTCTGGATCGACGAGAAGAGCAGCTCCTCCTCGTCGAAGAAGTCCCGGTTCGCCAGCGCCGAGATGCCCCAGACGACGTCCAGGGCGCCGAGCACGAGGACGAGGACGGCGATGAACCGGACGGCGCCGGTGGACTGGGGGTGCATGGCGCGATCGTACCGTCGCCCGCAGCGGTTGCGCCGGGACTACGCGCGTTCCCAGTGCACGCCGAACGGCGCGAGGTGCGCGAGGAACGCCTGCGCGTCGAACGCGCTCGCCGGGGCGTGCGCCCCGCTCACGCCGCCGGCGGCGAGCAGCAGCGCCCCGTGGACGACGGTGACCGCGGTGAGGCCGTAGATGTCCGGGCCGCTGACGAGGCCGCGCGCCTCGGCGCCGTCCTCGCCGCGCGCGAAGCACACGATCGTCCAGCGCACCGCGCGGCGCGCGTCCTCCGGCGGGCCCTCCGGGAGGTCGCCGATCTTCGCGCTGATCCCCTCGCGCAGCGGGTCGATCCGCAGCGCGGCGGCGAGCCCCGGGACGAGGTAGGGCAGGGTCTGCTCGGCCTGCGGCGGGGCCAGGGCGCGCGTGGAGATCAGCGAGACGACCCGGCGCGTGCGCACGTGGCGCGGGACGGTGATCTGCTCGCCGCACGGGTATGAGCCCATCGTGCGCCGGCCGATCGGTGCGGGGAAGACGACGCTCGCGCGGCGCACCCCCGTCGGCGCGGGGACCCAGTCGCCGTCCTCGTAGACGACGTCGCCGCCCTTGAGCATCTCCAGCGACGAGCGCATCGTCCCGCGCGTGGGGTCGAAGCCCTGCACGTCGTAGGCGACGATCAGCTCGCGCAGCGGCTCGGCCGCGCGGCCCACGAGGTGGCAGAGCAGGTCGCCCGGCACGTAGTCGAAGCCCATGCCCGCGACCGCGGCGACGCCGGCGCGCTCGAGGTCGGGCCCGAAGCGGTCGAACGTCTCGCGGATCCACGGCTGCTCGCCGGTGGTGTCCACGTAGTGCACGCCGGCGGCGATCGCGGCCCGCAGCACGGGGGCGCCGGTGAAGACGAACGGCCCTGCGGCGTTGATGACCGTGGCGGCGCCGTCGAAGGCGCCGATCAGCGCGGCCGGGTCGTCGATCGCGGCGGGCGCCGTGCGCACCACCTCGCCGCCGGCGGCACGCGCCGCCTCGGCGGCGGCCTCGAGCTTCTCCGGGCTGCGCCCGCTGAGCACCATCGGCGCGCCGCGGCGCGCCAGCTCCTGCGCGACGAGCTTGCCGGTGTAGCCCGTGGCGCCGTAGATCGCGATCGGACGGTCGGTCATCGGGCGGAACCCTACGCGGGCGCCGCCCGATGCGGCCGTCACCTACGCCGCGGGCAGCACGTCGTCGCGCTCGAGGCGCGTGGCCATCTCGCGGATGCGCTCCACCCGGCGGCGGTCGCCGTCGTCGCGGGCGCTGGCCGCCTCGGCGTCGGCGTGGTTGCGCAGCTCGGCGAGCGCGTCGCGGCGGACGTCGGCGCCCAGCTCGGGATCGAACACGGCGATCTCCATCTCGACCTCCCTCAAGGTCTGGTGGACGGGGTTCACCGCGATGCTACGCCCGCGGCTGAGGCGCGGATAAACGCCGCG
>JALOLQ010000203.1 GCA_025455895.1 Solirubrobacteraceae bacterium | reverse complement strand
GCGCTCGGTGAGGCGCTCGATCGCGTCGGCCAGGTGGATCCGGTCGATGTGGTGGTCGCCGCGCTCGGTGCGGATCAGGTGCGCCTCGAACAGGACGTCGGTGTGCGTGCTGCCGTGCGGCGGCTCGAAGCGGTAGGAGGCCAGCTCGATCAAGAGGCCGAGCGGGTCGGTGAAGTAGATCGAGTCCATGAACCCGCGGTCCTTCACGCCGCTGTGGCGGATGCCGCGCTCGTCGAGCCGCTCGACGGCCTGGGCGAAGGTCGCCTGGGAGAGCGCGAAGGCGAGGTGGTGCACGCAGCCGGGGTCCATCGGGGTGCGCTCGTGCACCGGCGTGCGTGCCTCGTCGGTGAAGATCGTGATCAGCCGCCCGTCGCCCGGGTCGAAGTAGAGATGGCTCTCGCCGGGGTTGTCGAGGTTCGGCTGCTCGAAGACGAACGGCATCCCGAGCACGCCCTCCCAGAAGTCGATCGACGTGCGCCGGTCGGCGCCGGTGAGCGTGATGTGGTGGACGCCCTGGCTCTGGAGCTTGCGCATCCGGCGAGCGTAGACGACGCCCGCCGCCGTCAGCCGAGCGCGGCGCCGACGGCGTCCCACACCCGCCGGTGCCGGGCGACGTTCTCCGCGCGGCTCGTGCGCACGTGCAGGAGCTGGGTGCCCTCGGAGCCCAGGCCGTAGTCGAGCCCGGCGCGCAGGCCGTCGAGATCCTCGACCTCGAGGTGGTGCAGGCCGAACGCCCGGGCGACGCCGGCGACGTCGAGCCCGGTCGGCGTCGCCACGTGGCCCTCGAAGGCGTCGCCCTGCGTGCTCACCGGCAGGAAGTCGAAGATGCCGCCGCCGCCGTTGTCCACCAGCACGATCGTGAGTGGGATCCCGGAGCGGCGCGCGCTGAGCAGCGAGCCGACGTCGTGGGCGAGCGCGACGTCGCCGATCAGCAGCACCACCGGGCCGTCGCTCGCCGCCGCGACGCCGTAGGCGGTGGCGATCGTCCCGTCGATGCCGTTCGCGCCGCGGTTCGAGAGCACGCGCGGCGGGTCCTCCCGCGCCGGGAAGAACGTCTCGACGTCGCGCACCGGCATCGAGGAGGCGACGACGAGCGTCGCGTCGGCCGGGAGTCCCGCGCCGAGCTCGGCGGCCACGCGCGGCTCGCTCAGCTCGTCACCGAGCACGCCGGCGATCGCGCTCGCGGCCCGCGCGTCGGCATTGCGCCACGCGCCCGCCCAGGCACCGTCCGGCTCGGGGGCGTCGGCCGCGAGCGCGGCCAGGACCGCGGCCGGGTCCTCGGGCAGGACGAGGTCGCACGCCTGCGCGGGGTCCTGCCAGGCGCCCTGCGGGTCGAGCAGCACCTGCACCGCGTCGAGCCCGGCCAGCCACGTGCGCAGCGGCTTGGAGGTGGGCAGGTCGCCCACGCGGAGCACGGCCGCGGGCCGCGCCGCACGGGCGAACGCCTCGATGCGCAGCAGCGCGTCGTAGCCGGCCACGGCATGGGGGCCGCGGCGGGCGCCGGAGAGCGGATCGGCGAGCAGCGGCCAGCCCCAGGCGGCGGCGAACGCCTGCGCGGACTGTGCGAGGCGCGTCTCGCCGGCGCCCGTGCGCCCGAGCACGACGACGCCGCGCCCCGCCGCCCGGGCGACCTGGGCGACGGTCCCCGCCGCTGCCGCCGCGTCCCCGCGGCGGGGGACGCGCAGCACCCACGGCCGTCCGTCCGGGCGCCCGCCGCCGCCGGGCTCCTCGGGCAGCGGCCCGTCCACGACGAGCGGCTCGTGGAGCGGGAGGTTCAGGTGCACCGGCCCCGGCCGATCCCCCAGCGCGGTCCACACGGCCCGGCAGGCCAGCGCCCGGATCCAGCGCAGCGATGCCGGCGTGGCCTCGTGCACGCCGACCTCCTGGAACCAGCGCACCGCGCCGCCGTAGAGCTTCACCTGGTCGATCGTCTGCCCGGCGCCGGTGTCGCGCAGCTCGGGCGGGCGGTCGGCGGTCAGCACGATCAGCGGGACCCGCGCCTCGTGGGCCTCGATCACCGCGGGGAGGTAGTTCGCCGCCGCGGTCCCGGACGTGCACGCGAGGACGGCGGGCCGGCCGCTCGCGCGGGCCAGCCCGAGCGCGAAGAAGCCGGCGCTGCGCTCGTCGACCTGGGAGACGCACGGGAAGCGCCCGTCGCGCACGAGCGCGAGCACGACCGGGGTCGAGCGCGAGCCCGGCGAGGTGACGGCCCCGGCGATCCCGCAGCGCGCCAGCTCGTCGCAGAGCGCGCGCAGCAGGAGGTGGGCGTCGGTGGGCTGGGGCATGATGGGCGGCGATGCCCGAGCCGCTCGTCCTCCTCCACGGGTTCGCCGGCACGGGGCACGGCTGGGACGCGGTCACGGGTCGCCTCGAACGCTATACGGCCCGGGCGCCCGACCTGCGCGGCCACGGCGCCGCAGCGGGCGCGCAGCCGGTCACGTTCGAGGCCGTCACGGCCGACGTGCTGGCCGCCGCGCCGCCGCGCTTCGCCCTCGCCGGGTACTCGATGGGCGGGCGGATCGCGCTGCACGTCGTGCTCGCGGCGCCCGAGCGGGTGAGCCGCCTGGTGCTCGTCGCGACGACGGCGGGCATCGAGGACGACGCCGAGCGCGCGGCACGCCGTGCGGCCGACGACGCGCTCGCCGCGCGGATCGAGGCGCAGGGCCTCGAGGCGTTCGCCGCCGCCTGGCTCGCGCAGCCGCTCTTCGCCGGCGACCCGCCGGCGGTGCAGGCGCTCGCGCGCGCCGACATCGCCCGCAACACCCCGGCGGGGCTGGCCGCGGCGCTGCGCGGGATCGGCACCGGCGCGATGGCGCCGCTCTGGGATCGGCTCGGCACGCTGCGGATGCCCACCGACGTGCTCGTCGGCGAAGACGACCCGAAGTTCCGCGCGCTGGGCGAGCGGCTGGCGCGGGTCCTGCCCGCTGCCCGGCTGCGAACCGTCCCCGGCGCCGGGCACGCGCTCCCGCGGGCCGCACCGGGGGCGCTCGCCGCGCTCCTCGACGACGCTCCCTGAGACGCTCGCGGGCCTACTCCGCGGGCTTGACCCCGAGCCCGGGCTCGCGCGGGACCCGGATCGCGCCGTCGCGGACGGCCAGCGGCCCGGGATCGAGGCCCTCGAACAGGTCGAGCGTCGCGAGGCCGCAGGCGCGGGTCACGCGCAGCGCCGCGGCGCAGTGGAGCGCGGCGGCGATGCCCAGCGGGCCGTCGAGGGTCGAGGCCAGGTAGGGCTCCGCTCCGGAGGCGCGCACGAGCGCGGCCTGGGCGAGCAGCGCCGAGATGCCGCCGGCGCGCGAGATCTTCAGGCACACGGCGTCGGTCGCGCCGGCGCCGATCGCGCCGGGGAGCGCGCCCGTCTCGTCGAGCGCGAGCGGCACGTCGCTCGCGGCGCGCACCGCCCGCAGCGCCGCGACGCCGTGCACCGGCTCCTCAGCGAGCTCGAGGCCGGCCTCGGCGAGCTCCGCGAGCCGGGCCGGTGCCTCCTGCGCCGTCCAGGCGCCGTTCGCGTCGATCCGCAGCAGCACGTCCGGCCCCGCCGCGGCACGCACGGCGCGCAGGCGCGCGGCGTCATCCCCGACCCCGGCCTTGACCTTCAGGCACGTGAACCCGGCGCGGACCGCGCGGGCCGCCTCGGCGGCCGCCGCCTCGGGGTCGTCGGCGCCGATCACGGCGTTGACCGGCACGGCGTCGAGCGGCCGGTCGGTGAGCAGCGCGCTCACCGGTCGTCCCTCCCGCAGGCCCGCCAGCGACCACAGCGCGAGGTCGACCGCCGCCAGCGCCTGGGGCAGGTCGTCGGCAGCGCGGCAGGCGTCGAGCATCGCCGCGCCGCCGTCGAGGGCGCGCCCGCTCAGGACCGCGGCGTGCGCCTCGAGCGCCGCCGCGCAGCGCTCGAGGCTCACGCCGTCGTAGGGCTCGAGCGGCGCCGCCTCGCCGAAGGCCACGCGCCCGGAGCGGTCCTCGACCCGCAGGACGAGCAGCGGGCGCTCGTCCAGCTCGCCGTGGGCGGTGCGCAGCGGGCGTGCGCGTGGCGACGACGCGGCGCAGCCGCAGCGCGAGCGGCAGCGTGAGCCACGGGAGGAACAGCCACAGCGACAGCGAGCCGCCGGCCACGTACGGGAGCGGGGCGGTGGCGAAGGCGAGCAGCAGCATCAGCGAGAACAGCTCCCGCGTGCGCCCGCGGCCGAGGCGCACGGCGAGCGTGCGTTTCCCGGCGCGCTTGTCGGTGTCGAGGTCGCGGACGTTGTTGACGACGAGGATCGCCGAGGCGAGCAGGCCCACCGGCACCGCGAGCACGAGCGCCTCCCAGGTCAGCTCCTGGCGCTGCACGTAGTACGAGCCGGTCACCGCGACGACGCCGAAGAACAGGAAGACGAAGATCTCGCCCAGACCCTCGTAGCCGTAGGGCCGCGGGCCGCCGGTGTAGAGGATCCCCGCGAGGATCGACGCGGCGCCGATCGCGAGCAGCACCCAGCCGGCCACCGCGATCAGGTAGATCCCGCACAGCACCGCGAGCGCGAAGCTCACGTAGGTGGCGACGAGGACCTGCTTCGGCGGGACGAGGCCGCCCGCGGTCACCCGCACCGGGCCGAGCCGGTCCTCGGTGTCGGCGCCGCGGCGGGCGTCGGAGTAGTCGTTCGAGAGGTTCGTGCCGACCTGGATGAAGAGCGCGCCGAGCATCGCCGCGGCGAACGCGATCCAGTCGATCGACCCCTCGGTCCAGGCGAGCGCCGTCCCGACGAGCACCGGCGCGACCGCGGCCGGCAGCGTGCGCGGCCGCGCGGCCATGAGCCAGATGCGCACGCTGCCCGGCATCTACGGGCGCTTGGGGAAGCGGGAGAAGTCCGGGCGGCGCTTGGCCTTGTAGGCCTCGCGGCCCTCGCGCGCCTCCTCGCTGGCGTAGAAGAGGAGGTTCGCGTCGTGGGCGAGCTGCTGGAGGCCGGCCATGCCGTCCTCGCCCGCGTTGAAGCTCGCCTTCAGCAGCCGCAGCGCGAACGGGGAGTTCGCGAGCATCTCGCGGCACCAGCCGACGGTCTCCTCCTCGAGCGCCTCCAGCGGCACCACGGCGTTGACGAGGCCCATGCCGAGCGCCTGCTGCGCGTCGTACTGGCGGCACAGGAACCAGATCTCCTTGGCGCGCTTCTGGCCGATCTGCTCGGCGAGCAGGCTCGCGCCGTAGCCGCCGTCGAACGAGCCGACCTTCGGGCCGGTCTGCCCGAAGCGCGCGTTCTCGGCGGCGATCGAGAGGTCGCAGAGCACGTGCAGCACGTGCCCGCCGCCGACCGCGTAGCCGGCGATCATCGCGACGATCGGCTTCGGGGTCCGGCGCATCTGCAGGTGCAGGTCGGTGACGTGGAAGCGCCCGACCCCCCGGGACGGGCCGCCGGACGGGTCGGTGAGGTAGCCGGTGTCCCCGCGCACGCGCTGGTCGCCGCCGGAGCAGAAGGCCAGATCGCCCTGGCCGGTGAGGAGGATCACGCCGACCTCGGTGTCCTCGCGCGCGAGCTCGAGCGCGCGGCTGATCTCGACGATCGTCTGCGGGCGGAAGGCGTTGCGGACCTCGGGGCGGTCGATGGTGATCTTCGCGATCCCCTCGCCGGAGAGCTCGTAGCGGATGTCCTCGAAGTCGGCGCCCGGGCGCCAGTCGGCGGCGGGCCGGATGCTCGAATGGCCTGGATCGGTCTCGGGGGTCATCGCTCGTGGAGGCTAGCTTTCACCGGGTGGTCGTCGACGCCTGGCTCCCGCGCGCGGCCGCCGCGCATCCGCGGCGGATCGCCGCCGGCACCCTGAGCTACGCGGAACTGCTCGCCGAGGCCCAGGCCGGCGTGGGCCGGCTGGCGGCGCGCGGGGTGGCGCGGGGTGATCGGGTGGCGCTCGCGCTGCCCGCCGGCGAGGCGTTCGCGGTCGCGCTGCACGCCTGCCTGCTGCGCGGGGCCGTCGCCGTGCCGCTCGACCCCCG
>JALOLQ010000010.1 GCA_025455895.1 Solirubrobacteraceae bacterium | reverse complement strand
CAGAACCCGCCCGCGATCGTCGGCGCGATCACGACCCTCGACGGCTCGCTCTCGAGCGACTCCGACGGCCTGGTCAAGAAGTGGGAGTGGGACCTCGACAACAACGGCAGCTACGAGCTCGACGGCGGGACCGCGAAGACCACCGGCTACACGATCAACGCCTCGGGCACGTACACCGTCGGGCTGCGCGTCACCGACAACAGCAACGACACCGACACGACGACCATCACCTTCGTGGCGACGAAGGCGCCGGTCGCGGTGATGGGGGCCTCGGCCGCCGAGGTCCGGCCCGGCGTCCCGGTCACCTTCGACCCGGCCGGCTCGGCCGATCAGGACCCGACCGGCAGCATCGTCTCCTACCGCTACGACTTCGGGGACGGCTCCCCGCCGGTCGTGACCTCGAGCGCCGCGCCGGTCAGCCACACCTACACGAGCTTCGGCGACTTCACGGTGACGCTCACCGTCACCGACGACCAGGGCGCCCAGTCGGCCAAGACCGTGCTCGTGCGCGTCGTGAACAAGAGCCCGCTCGCGGCCCTGGCGATCGGCCCGAACCCGGCGAAGGCCGGCGAGACCGTGACCTTCTCGGCCGCGGGCTCGGCCGATCCGGACGGCCGCGTCGTGCGCTACGAGTGGGACCTCGACGGCAACGGCACCTACGAGACCGACACCAGCGGCGTCGACAAGGCCACGCGCAGCTACCCGAACCGCGTGCGCGCCAGCGTGAAGCTGCGGGTCACCGACAACGACGGCGCGTCCGCGGTGATGAGCGCCCCGCTCGCGGTCGACGGGGCCGTCGCTCCCGGCGGGACGACGAAGCCGAAGGGCACCGCGGCGGGCGGCTCGAAGAGCGCCGTGTTCAGCGCGAGCCTGCTCGGCGCGCCCGTCCAGAAGCTCAAGGCGGCGCTCAAGCGCGGCGTCGGCGTCGTCTGCCAGGTCGACCGCAAGGCGACCTGCGCGATCGAGGTCGTCGTCATGCCGCGCGACGCCAAGCGCCTGAAGCTGGCCAAGGGCAAGAAGGCCAAGAAGCCGGTGCGGATCGCCGCGGCGAAGCGCAGTACCGCGGGCTCCGGCAAGGCCGCGCTGAAGCTGAAGCTCTCCAAGAAGGCCAAGAAGGCCCTCAAGCGCTCGAAGACCGTCGTGCTCGTCGTCCGCGGCTCCGCGACGGACGCGAGCGGCACGCGCGTCACCCTGCGCCGCGCCGTGATGCTGCGCCGCTGATCAGCTCGCCGCGGGCCGGACCTCGACGCTGCCGACCCGGCGCCCGGAGAGCTGGAGCACGACCGGGTACCGGCCGGGCTCCAGCGCCTGGAAGCCCAGCTCGCCGGCGATCCCGGGGCCGACGGCGGCCTGCACGCCGAGCTCCGGGATGCGGGCCACGTCGGGCGCGTCGCTGCGCACGCGCAGCACGACGAAGTCGCCCGGCCGCGCACGGACCACGCGGTCGGCGGGCAGCTCGCCGCGCACCTGCGTGCCCGGCGGGGCGCTCGCCGGCGCCGTCGTGGTCGTCACGGCCGGCCCGGTGGTGCTCGTGTCGCGCTCGTCGCGCTGCGCGGCGCTCACCGCGCCGAGGGCGACCACGACCGCGGCGAGCAGCACGAGCAGGGCGCGGCGGGAGCGCATCGCGGCGCATTGTGCCGCACGGGCGATTCAGGCCCACCCCCTAGGACGAACGTCCAGTCGCTACAGCCCGGCGGCCCGGCTGCCGATAGCTGGGACGGAAAGTCGTGCCAGTCCCTCCGGACGCCAAGGGCACACCGCGGGTGACCGCGGGTCGCAAAGCCAACGGGGGTCCGCATCGCGCGGAGCCGGCCGGGTTGCCACCGGGGTGTGACGAGGAGCTGGCCAGAGGCCAATCGATCCAAGGAGGATCACATGCTGCGCAACGTGCGCCAGAGCGAAGAGGGCTTCACGCTCATCGAGCTCCTCGTCGTCATTCTGATCATCGGCATCCTTGCCGCCATCGCGCTGCCGACGTTCCTCGGCCAGCAGAAGAAGGGCCAGGACGCCTCGGCGAAGTCCGACGCCCGCAACCTCGTCTCGCAGGTCGAGGCGTGCTTCGCGGACACCCAGAACTACACCTCGTGCGACACCGCCACCGAGCTCGGCACGACCGGTCTGGACATCGGCACCGGCCAGGGCCAGGTCTCGGTGACCGCCAGCGCGGTCGGCACGTTCACCGTGACCGCGACCTCGCGCTCGGCGAACACGTTCTCGGTCGCTCGCAACTCGGCCGGCGGCTACACCCGCTCCTGCACCACCGCAGGCGAGGGCGGCTGCAAGACCGGCGGCACCTGGTAACGCGCCAGCGTCCCACCTTGGACCCAGCGAGGCGGGCCTTCGGGCCCGCCTCGTGCGTTCCGGGACCGTCCTGACCGCCCTCTAGCGTCCGCTCCCGCCCGTGGCTCCCGTCTACGTCGCCCTCGCCTTCGTCGCCGGCCTCGCCCTCGGCTCGTTCCTGAACGTGGTGGCCTACCGGCTGCCGCGCGGCGAGTCGCTGGTCAGCCCCGGGTCGCACTGCCCGGCCTGCGAGGCCCCGGTGCGCCCGCGCGACAACCTGCCGGTGCTCGGCTGGCTGCTGCTGCGCGGCCGCTGCCGCGACTGCGGCGCGGTGATCTCGTGGCGCTACCCGGCGGTCGAGCTGGCGACGGGCGTGCTGTTCGCGCTCGTCGTGGCGACCCAGGACGAGGCGCTGCGGGTCGCACTCGGCCTGCTGCTCGTCACGACGCTCGTGCCGGTGACGCTGATCGACCTGGACACGCGCCTGATCCCCAACCGGATCACCCTCCCGGCGGCGGTCGCGGCGCTCGCCGCCGGCCTGCTGCTGGACATCGAGTTCGTCCCCGAGCAGCTGATCGCCGGCGCCGCGGCGTTCGCGTTCTTCTTCCTGGCGGCGCTGCTCTACCCCCGGGGCATGGGGATGGGGGACGTGAAGCTCGCCGGGGTGCTCGGGCTCTACCTCGGCCGCGCCGTGGCGCCCGCGATCTTCCTGGCGCTGATCGCCGGGGTCGTCGTCGGGCTCGTGATCATGGCCCGCGTCGGCCAGGCACAGGGCCGCAAGACCGCGGTGCCGTTCGGGCCGTTCCTCGCGCTCGGCGGGCTCGTCGCGTTCTTCTGGGGCGACGCCCTGGTCGACGCGTACGTCGACCGCTTCTAGCCCCGAGCCCGAGCCGGGCGGCGGTGCCGGCGCGCCGGACGGCGCGCGCTCCGGCGGGGGTCAAGTCCCCGCGGGCCGCTGCCGATGGGGACCCCGGCGGCGCGTGAGGCGCCGGCCACCAGCCCTCCATCACATGGCACAGCGACAGAAGCCGGTCACCGGCATCGACATCGATCCCGTCGGGATCACCGCCGCGCAGGTCGGCGCCAACGGGCGGATCACGCTCAAGGACGCCGTCTTCGCGCCGCTCGAGCCGGGGATCGTCCGCGACGGGGAGATCGCCGATCCCGAGGCGCTCGGCGAGGCGCTCAAGGCGCTGTTCGCCGAGCACAAGGGGCTCGATCGGCGCGTGCGCGTCGGCGTGGCCAACCAGAAGGTCGTCGTCCGCACGCTCGAGCTCCCGCCGATCGACAACAAGAGCGAGCTCGACGCGGCCGTGCGCTTCCAGGCGCAGGACGCGATCCCGATGCCGCTCGAGCACGCGGTGCTCGACTACCAGGTCCTCGACGTCGTCGAGACGCCCGAGGGCCCGCGCCAGCGCGTGCTGATCGCGGCCGCGCGCCGCGACATGGTGGACCTCGTCGTGGCCGCGGTGAAGCACGCCGGGCTGCGCCTCGAGGCGATCGACCTCGCCGCGTTCGCGATGATCCGCGCGCTTGCGCCGGAGGCGCCCGAGACCGACGCCGTCCTCTTCGCGCAGGTCGCGGGCATGACGAACGTCGCCGTCGCCCGCGGCCCGCAGTGCCTCTTCGCCCGCGCCTCCGGCACCGGCATCGAGGGCGTCGCGGTCGAGCTCGCCGAGCGCCGCGCGCTGACGCTCGAGCACGCCCGGGCCTGGCTGCAGCACGTCGGGCTCGAGCAGCCCGCCGAGCTCATCGAGGGCGACCCCGAGATCGTCGCCGAGGCGCGCCGGATGCTCCAGGACGGCGTCCACCGGATCGCCTCCGAGATCCGCCAGTCGCTCGACTTCCATCACATGCAGTCCGACGGCGCGCAGGTCGCGAGCGCCGTCCTGACCGGGCCCGCCGTCGCGATCCCGGGCTTCGCGGCCGCCGTCGGCGCCGAGATCGGCCTGCCCGTCGCGCACGGCTCGGTCGACGGGACGATCGACGGGCTGCGCAGCGAGGCGCTGACGATCGCCGCCGGGCTCGGCGTCGGCGGCGCCCCCGCGGTGAACCTGCTTCCGCCCGACGAGCGGCGCGCAGCCGGCGCCGGCGGGCGCAGCGGCGGCGCGGTCTACGCGGTGCTCGGGGGCCTGGCCGCCGCGGTGCTGCTGCTCGCCGTGTCGGTCATGACCAGCAACCAGGTGAGCTCGAAGGAGGAGCAGCTCGCCGCGGTGACCGTGCAGGCCGACGAGGCCGAGCGCAGCGCCGCGGAGCTCGCCGCCTACAGCGATTTCGCCAGCCTGCGCCAGAAGCGCCTGGAGACGGTGCGCAGCCTGGCCGCGAGCCGGTTCGACTGGTCGCACGCGCTCGCCGAGCTCTCGCGCACGCTTCCCGAGAACGTCTGGCTGACGACCGTCTCCGGGTCGGTGACCCCGGGCGACGGCGGCGGCGGGAGCCTGCGCTCCGCGCTGGCGCTGCCCGCGGTCGAGATCGTGGGCTGCACGACGAGCCAGTCGAACGTCGCGCGCATGATGTCCGCGATGCGCCGCATCGACGGGGTCGAGCGGGTCTCGCTCGAGTCCTCCGAGAAGGCCGACGAGGCCGCCGGTGGCGAGGCCCCGGTGGCGAGCGACGACGGCTCCGGCGGCTCGGGCGGCGGCAGCAGCGACTGCCGCAACGGCTCGGACAAGTTCCCGCAGTTCAAGCTCACCGTCTTCTTCGCCGCGCCCGCCGCGCCGGCCGCCCCGCAGGGGCAGGCCGCGGCCGGCGCCGGCCCCCAGCCCGCGGCCGCTCCGGCCGGCGGCGCCGCCGCGCCCGCGCCGGCCGCCCAGACCGGCACGGACGGAGGTGCCCAGTGACCAAGCGTGACCGCACCGTCGTCGGCGTGATCCTCGGCGTCGCCCTGCTCGCCGCGTTCTGGTTCCTGCTGCTCGCGCCGAAGCGCAAGAGCGTCGCCGCGCTCGACAAGCAGATCGTGGCCCAGGAGCAGCGCCTGACCGCCGCGCAGGCGAAGGCCGGGGCCGCGCAGAACGCCAAGCAGCGCTACCGGGCGGACTACGCGGCCGTCGCGAGGCTCGGCCAGGCCGTTCCGGCCGACGACGACGTGCCGTCGCTCGTCTACCAGATCGACCAGGCCGCCGACCGCGCCGACATCGACTTCCGCAAGCTCAGCGTGAGCGCCGCCGACGGCAACACCGGCGCGCCCGCCTCCCCGGCCGCGCCCGCCGCGCCGCCCGCGCCGGCCCCCGACGCCGGCGGCGGAGCCGCCGCGCAGGCCGCGCCGCCCGCGAGCACCCCGGCACCCGCCACGCAGTCCGCGGCGGCCACGCTGCCGCCCGGCGCGAGCGTCGGCAGCGCGGGGTTCCCGACGATGCCGTTCAGCTTCGCCTTCGAGGGCAGCTTCTTCTCGATGCAGAAGTTCCTCGGGCGCCTGGATGACTTCACGAAGGTCGACGGCAGCGCCGTGGACGTCCGCGGGCGCCTGCTCGCGGTCGACAGCTTCGAGCTCGCGGCGGGCCGGGACGGGTTCCCGCAGGTCGCGGCGACGATCAAGGCGACCGCCTACGTCCTTCCGGCGGGTGAGGGCCTGACGGGCGGCGCGACCGCCTCCGGGCCCGCGCCGGCCGCCGGCGGCGAGAGCGCCCCCGGGGCGCCCCCGGCCGCCGCCATCACGGGAGACGGGCGATGAGCACGATGCGCAGCTTCTTCAAGAACATCTGGGCCGATCTCGTCGAGAAGCGGCTCTGGCCGCTGGCGCTCGTGCTCGTCCTGGCGCTCGTCGCCGTGCCCACGCTGCTGGCCAAGGGCCCGTCGGACGAGCCGATCGGCCCGGATCCCACCGCCGCCGGGGCCGCCGCGCCCGCGACCGGAGCGGGGAACGAGGTCATCGCCCTCGACGTCAACGGGGCCAGCGGCCCGCGCAACGCCGCCACCGGCCGCAACCCGTTCGAGCAGCTCTTCCTGCCCAAGCCCCGGCCCGCCGCGAAGGCGCCCGGAGGCGGGAGCGACGAGGGCAACCCCGGCAAGGCCGGCGGCGGCGAGTCCGGCTCGACCGGCACCGGCGAGGGCAAGAGCGCCCCCGCGCCCGCGCCGAAGGCGACCAAGACGACCTACAAGGCGACGCTGCGCTTCGGTGAGGCGGGCTCCATGAAGACGATCAACGACATCGCCCGGCTCGCCCCGCTCCCGTCCGCCAGCAACCCGTTCTTCGTGTTCCTCGGCGTCAAGGACCAGGGCGAGACGCTCGTCTTCCTCGTGTCCTCCGACGCGAAGGCGACCGGCGACGGCACCTGCAAGCCGTCGGCCTCGCAGTGCGAGACGATCGAGCTGAAGGCGGGCGAGACCGAGTTCTTCGACGTCTCCACCGACGAGGGCATCCGCCAGTACCAGCTCGACGTGATCTCGATCCGCAAGGTCACGACGGTCTCCACCGGCGCGGCGAAGAAGGCCAACGCGCGCGTCTCGCGCGCCGGCGCCGATCTTCTGCGCGCCGCGGGCTCCGACGGCCTCGCGCTCGGCGCGTACCGCTGGGCGCCGGACCTCGGCGAGCTGCTCCCGGCGCAGCCGTAGGGCGGGCGCGGGCCGCTGCGCCGCGGCCGGGCGATAGCCTCAGGGCCGCGCTCTATGCCCCTGAAGCTCATCACCGCCGGCGAGTCCCACGGTCCCGGCCTCACCTGCATCGTCGAAGGCCTCCCGGCCGGCCTGGAGCTCGATCCCGAGGGGATCGACCGCGACATGGCGCGCCGCCAGCTCGGCCACGGGCGCGGCGGGCGCATGAAGATCGAGACCGATCGCGCGTTCACGACGGCCGGCGTGCGGCACGGCCGCACGCTCGGCGGGCCGATCGCGCTCCAGATCGCCAACCGCGACTACGCCAACTGGGAGGAGCGGATGAACCCGTGGCCGGTCGAGGCGCAGGTGCCCGAGGTGCACCTCCCGCGCCCCGGTCACGCGGACCTCGTCGGCGTCTGGAAGTACGGCTTCGGCGACGTGCGCAACGTGCTCGAGCGCGCCAGCGCCCGCGAGACCGCGGCGCGGGTCGCCGGCGGTGCGCTGTGCCGCCAGTTCCTCGCCGCGCTCGGCGTCGAGGTCCGCTCGCACGTGACGCAGATCGGCACCGTCCACGCGGGGACCCGCGAGGCGGCGCCGGCGCTCGGCGACTTCGACGGCGTCGACGAGGATCCGGTGCGCTGCCTGGACCCGGAGGCGAGCCGCGCGATGGTCCAGCACATCAACGTCCAGCGCAAGGCGAACGAGTCGATCGGCGGCGTCTTCGAGGTGATCGCCTACGGGCTCGTGCCGGGCCTCGGCTCGCACGTCTCCTGGGAGTCGCGCCTGGACGGCCGGATCGCCGGCGCGATCTGCTCGATCCAGGCGGTCAAGGGCGCCGCGCTCGGCGACGGCTGGGACCTCGCCGCGCGCCCGGGCTCGCAGGCCCACGACGAGATCTTCTACAGCGACGAGCGCGGCTACTTCCGCGAGACGAACCGCTCCGGCGGCCTCGAGGGCGGCATGACGACCGGCGAGCCGCTCGTCGTGCGCGGCGCGATGAAGCCGCTCCCGACGCTCACGCAGCCGCTCCAGTCGGTCGACATCGCCACCCGCGAGCCGGCCCAGGCGCTGCGTGAGCGCACCGACTCCTGCACCGTGCCGGCCGCCGGCGTGGTCGGGGAGGCGATGCTCGCCTACGTGCTCGCCGACGCCTACCGCGAGAAGTTCGGCGGCGACCACGTCGACGACGTGCGCGCTGCGGTGGCCGCCTACTGCGAGCGCATCGGGTGGAGGCCGCGCTAGATCGCTGTCTCGTCTTCTGCGGCTTCATGGGAGCCGGGAAGACGACCTCCGCCGCCGAGGCCGGGCGCCTGCTCGGCGTGGACGTGCGCGACGCCGACGCGCTGCTCGAGGAGCGCCTCGGGGCGCCGATCGAGGACGTGTTCGCCCGCGACGGCGAAGCGGCGTTCCGCGCCGCCGAGGAGCGGCTCGTGCTCGAGCTGCTCGACGGCCCGCCGTGCGTGATCGCGCTCGGGGGCGGCGCGCTCGGCGCACCGGCCGTGCGTGAGGCGCTGCGAGATCACGTGACGGTGCTGCTCGAGGTCGCGCTCGAGACGGCCTGGTCGCGCGCCTCCGGCTCCGGCCGGCCGCTGGCCCGCGATCGCGCGGCGTTCGACGCGCTGTACGCCGAGCGCGAGGCGATCTACCACGCCGCCGCCGACGCCGTGCTGCCGTACTCGGACCTCGCGCTGCTGCGCCGCGCGCTCGGGGCGCTCGCGGCGATGGCGCGCGGCGAGGCCGGCGGGCTGCGGCTGCTGTGGGCGACCACCGCCTCGGGCGACTACCCCGTGTGGGTCGGCCCCGGGGCCGGCTCGGGCACCGCGCCGTGGCCGCTGGCGGACGCCTCGCGGCGGATCGTCGTGACCGACGCGAACGTCGCCGAGCAGCACGCCGGGCGCGTGCCCGGGCTCGCCGGGATGATCGAGATCCCGCCGGGCGAGGAGCACAAGACGCTCGCCACCGCCGAGCGCGTCTGGCACGCTCTCGTCGCCCAGGAGGCCACGCGCGCCGACCATCTCGTCGCCGTCGGCGGCGGCGTCGTCGGGGACCTCGCAGGCTTCTGCGCGGCGACCTTCCAGCGCGGGATCCCCGTCGTGCAGGTGCCGACGACGCTCGTCGCCCAGGTCGACTCGGCCTACGGCGGCAAGACCGGGGTGGATCTGCCCGAGGCGAAGAACTACGTCGGTGCCTACCACCAGCCGGCGGGCGTGCTGGTGGACCCGCAGACGCTCGGCACGCTGCCCCCGGAGGAGTTCGCGGCCGGCTACGCCGAGGTCGTGAAGACCGCCCTGATCGCCGGCGGTGAGCTGTGGGAGCGGGTCGGGGCGGGCGCGCCGGTGGATGAGCAGGTGATCCTCGGCTGCGCGCGCACGAAGCTCGCGGTGGTCGCCGAGGACGAGCGCGACGGCGGCCGCCGGCAGGTGCTGAACCTCGGCCACACGATCGGCCACGCGATCGAGACGGTGACCGGCTACGCCCGGCTGCGCCACGGCGAGGCCGTGGGGCTCGGGCTGCTCGCCGCGCTGCGGCTCTCGGGCGCCGGCGACCTGCGCGAGCAGGTGGCCGGGCTGCTCGCGGAGGCGGGGCTGCCGCTCAGCGTCTCAGGTGTCGCACCCGACGAGGTCCTCGCCGCGACGCGGCGGGACAAGAAGCGCACCGGCGAGCACGTGCCGTTCGTCGTCTGCCCGGCACCCGGGGAGGTGCGCCACGGCGCTCAGCTCGCCGAGGCCGACGTGCGCGCGGCGGTCGCCGAGCTCGTCGCCTGAGCCGTCGCGGGCACCGCCCAGAGGCGGTGGGCGAGGACCCCCGCCAGGGGGATCGTCCACGCGAGGTAGAACGCCGCGAGGCCGTCCCGGCCGGTCAGCGCCGGGAGCTGCTCGAAGCTCAGCCAGGTGAGCGCGGTGGTGGCGAGCGCCAGCACCGGCAGCCCGCGGCCCGCGAGCGCCTCCCAGGAGGCCAGGGCGAGGACGAGCGGGACCGCGTAGTAGGCGTTGTTCCACGGGTCCAGCACGCAGCGCAGGAGCAGCAGCAGGGCCAGCAGCAGCAGCGCGTCGTGGGCGGGGGCGCCGGTGGCCCGGCGGCGCAGCAGCCAGGCGCCGGTGAGCGGCGCGGCGAGCAGGACGATCAGCGGATGGGTGAGCGGGGCGAGCCAGGCGGGCCCGGTGAAGCCGCCGTTGGCGTGCGCCTCGCGCAGCGGCCAGAAGAGCTGCTGGGGGTGGAAGATCCGGCCCGTCCCGCTCGCGCCGGCCGCCTGCGCGGCGAGGTGGTCCCCGGACAGCAGCAGGACGGGGAGCACGGCGGCCGCGCCGGCGGCGCCCGCGGCGAGGGTGAGCAGGAGGCGCCGCCCGGGTGCGGCGGCGAGCGCCGGCAGGAAGGCGAGCACGGCCCACGGCTTGCTCGCGGCGGCCAGCCCGAGCGCGATCCCGGCCGCGGCGGGGCGGTCCCGCAGCGCGAGCAGCACGCCGCCGGCGGCGAGCGCCCCGGCGAGCACGTCCTCGGGGTGCCCGTCGCGCAGCGCGCGCAGCACGACGGGGGCGGCGAGCAGGACGAGCACGACGCCCAGGCGGTCGGCGAGCGGGCGCCCGGCGCGGCGCATCGTGCGCTCGAGCGCGACCGCGAGCGCGGCGAGCGCGAGCAGGCAGGCGAACGCCCCCGCGCGGTAGACGGCGAGGTCGCCGCCGCCGAGCGCGTGGGCGAGCCAGGCGAACGGCGCCCGTGGCCACACGGACCCGCCGTACACGGGGACGGCGGCGGCGAACGCGGTCATGTCGCCCGCGAGCAGCGCGCTGATCGCGGGGCGCAGCTCGTGCGCGTAGTCGCCCATCAGCGGGATCGTGGCCGCCGCCCACGCGCACGCGGCGACGGCGCCGAGGGCGACGAGGACGGAGGGCAGCCAGGGGGGAGCGGCGCGCCGCATGGGGTCCCATCGGCGCGGGCGCGCCGCGGCTCAAGCCGCCGCGGTGCATACACTCGCCGCCGTGCTCGCGCACAA
Source organism: Solirubrobacteraceae bacterium (assembly GCA_025455895.1). Lineage (GTDB taxonomy): Bacteria > Actinomycetota > Thermoleophilia > Solirubrobacterales > Solirubrobacteraceae > F1-60-MAGs163. The sequence continues at coordinate 3,441 of JALOLQ010000010.1, read as the reverse complement.
CCGCATCGCCGTCCTGCACGGGGTGAACCTCGACCAGCTCGGGCGCCGGGACCCCGAGCAGTACGGCACGCTGACGCTCGACCAGCTCGAGCTGCGGATCCGCGACGACGCGCACGCGCTGGGGCTCGAGCCGCAGTTCTTCCAGACGAACGCCGAGAGCGAGTTCGTCGAGCGCCTGCACCGCCTGCGCGACCTCGCCGACGGGATCGTCCTGAATCCCGGCGCGTGGACGCACTACGCCTGGTCGATCCGCGACGCGCTGGAGATCGCCGCCCTGCCCGCCGTCGAGGTGCACCTCTCGGACGTGCAGGCGCGCGAGCCGTTCCGGCGCGTCTCGGTGATCTCCGACCTGTGCCTGCTGACGGTCAGCGGCCAGGGTGCGGACGGCTATCGCGTCGCGCTCGAGCGCCTGCGCGACGAGCTGGCCGGGGCGGCTCCGGCGTGAGCGTCCCGGGCGAGCGCGCGGAGCGCCTGGCCGCCGCGGCGCGCGAGCGCGAGCTCGACCTGCTGCTCGTCTCCGAGCTCGTCTCGCTGCGCTGGCTGACGGGCTTCACCGGCTCGAACGGCGCGGCGCTCGTCGACGCCGCGGGCGCGCCGGAGCGGCCCGGGATCTTCCTCACCGACTTCCGCTACGTCACCCAGGTCCAGAGCCAGGTCGACGCCGCGTGGGACCGCCGCCAGGTGGCCCAGGAGCTGCTCGGCCCCGGCATCGCCGAGCAGCTCGAGCCGGGCGAGGCCCCGATCCGGCTCGGCTTCGACGACCGCCACCTCACCGTCGCCCAGTTCGAGCGGCTGCGCGCCGCGGTCGAGGACCGCGCCGAGCTCGTGCCCGCCGGCGGGCTCGCGGAGGCGCTGCGCGAGGTCAAGGACGACGGCGAGGCCAGCCGGATCCGCGAGGCGGCGCACCTCGCCGACCATGCGCTCACCGAGGTGCTCGGGCGCGGCCTGGCCGGGCGCACGGAGGCCGAGGTCGCCCTCGATCTCGAGGTCGCGATGCGCCGCCACGGCGCCGAGGCGCTGAGCTTCCCGCCGATCGTCGCCTCCGGGGCGCACGGCGCGCTCCCGCACGCCGAGCCGCGGGCGAGCGTCATCGAGCCGGGCGTGCTCGTGACGATCGACTGGGGCGCGCGGCTCGAGGGCTACTGCTCGGACTGCACGCGCACGTTCGCCGTCGGCGAGGTCGGCGACGAGGAGCGCGCGGTGTACGACCTCGTGCTGCGGGCCCAGGAGGCGGCGCTGGGCGCGGTGCGGCCGGGGCCGACCGGGCGCGAGGTGGATGCGGTCGCGCGCGAGATCATCGCCGACGCCGGCCACGGCGAGCACTTCGGGCACGGGCTCGGGCACGGCGTGGGTCTCGAGGTCCACGAGGGCCCGCGGCTCTCGAAGACCGGCGAGGCCCCGCTCACGGCGGGGATGGTGGTCACCGTCGAGCCCGGCGTCTACCTGCCCGGGCGCTGCGGCGTGCGGATCGAAGACCTGGTGCTCGTCACCGAGGACGGCGCGGAGGTTCTGAACACGCTGCCGAAGGACCTGCGGGTGGTCGATTGAGCACCGAGCGCGTCGTCATCGACGGGCGCTGCTGCGGGCCGCCGGGGGCGGCGAACGGCGGCTGGGTCTGCGGGCTGCTCGCGGAGCGCCTGCCGGGCGGGCCGGTCGAGGTGACGCTGCGCCGGCCGGTGCCGCTCGAGCAGCCGCTCGACGTCGTGGTCACGGACGAGGGCGCGGAGCTGCATGACTCGGGCGAGCTGCTCGCCGCGGCACGGCGCGCCGCAGCGCCTGATGTCGGCGAGATCCCGGCGGCCGGGCTCGATGCCGCCCGCTCGGCCGCGCTGCGCCCACAGGACGTGCGCGGGCATCCGTTCCCGGGCTGCTTCGGCTGCGGGCCGGAACGCGACCCTGCCGAGGCGGTGGCGCTGCATCCGGGGCCGGTCTCCGGCGTGCCCGGGCTCTTCGCGACGACCTGGACGCCGGGCTCGTCACTCCCGCAGGGCGCCGACGGCGGCCTGCACCCGGCGAACACCTGGGTCGCCCTGGACTGCCCGACCGGGATGGCCGCGGCGCCTCCGGGCACGCCGCCGCATGTCCTCGGACGCCTGACCGGCGAGGTGCTCGAGCCGCCGCGGCTGGGGGAGGAACTGCTCGTGCTCGCCTGGACGCTCGGCTCCGAGGGCCGCAAGCGCTGGTCGGCGTGCGCGCTGGTGCGGCCGGGCGGAGCCGTGGTGGCGCTCTCGCGGGCGACGTGGATCGCGCTGGCGGGCTGATCCGGGCGGGTCGGATCGGGTTCGGGCGCAGCGTGCCGGGCGCCGAACCCGATCGCACGTCGTGAGGCGCGCATCATCGGGTTCCGGGCATGCTCGGGAGACGCCGAACCCGATCCCTCGCGCGCTTCATGCGCCGCTCAGGAAACGGTCGTATCGTCCGTTCCATGAACCTCAAGAAGCTCACCGGCCAGGCCAAGAAGCACGCCGACAAGCTGATCGAGCAGCGCGGCGGCCAGGAGGCGCTCAAGCGCGACGCCCAGCAGGTCACCGAGGTGTTCAAGGGCAAGGGCAAGCTGACGGACAAGGCCAAGCAGGCCGCCGACGCGATCAAGAAGCCGGGGTAGCCGCGCCGCGGTCAGGGCGTCGCGACGGCGCAGCGGATGCCGGGCGCCCGGCTGAGCTTCCCGTCCAGCGTGACCAGCGTCGCCTCGGTCAGCTCCGCCAGCGCCACGTAGCTCGCGTCGTAGGCGGGCAGGTTCCTGCGCAGCTCCCAGGTCCGGGCGGCGAGCAGGTCGTAGGGCCAGTACTCGATCGCGAGATCCAGCAGGTCGGCGTGCGCCTGGGCACTCTGCCCGCCGTCCACGAGGCCGGCCAGCTCGTGCCGGCGCAGGATGTTCGCGACCTCGAACGGCAGCAGTGCGGGGGCGACGAGGTCGGCGCCCGTCAGCGTCTCCGCCGCCCAGTGACCGGCCTGGCCGTCATCGGCGAGCAGCGCGACGACGGCTGAGGCGTCGCAGGTGAGGCGGCGCCTCACCGCCGGTCGGCGTCGCGGGCGGTCAGGATCTCCTCGGCGCCGACCCGCGTGCCGGTCACCCGCACCCGAGCCCGCGCGCGGGCGATCACGTCGTCGACCGGGGGCCGCGACGCCGTCGCCACGAGCATGCCGCGCAGGTACTCCTGCAGCGACTGGCCGGCGCGCGCCGCGCGTGCGGCGAGCTCGTCGCGGACGTCGTCCGGGATGTCGCGCACGGTGATGGCGACGGGCATGCATGCAAAATAGCAGCAGCCGTGCGGGTCTGCTGGCGCGGCCCTGGCCGCCCCGTCCCGGTGACCCACCCGGGCCCCGGCTAGGCTCTCAGGCGCCCATGATCAGCACGAACCAGCTCAAGAACGGCAACCACATCGAGGTCGACGGCGTCATCTTCAAGGTCGTCGAGTTCCAGCACGTCAAGCCCGGCAA
>JALOLQ010000009.1 GCA_025455895.1 Solirubrobacteraceae bacterium | reverse complement strand
CCGCTCGGCATGGAGTGACCGCGCAGACCGACCGCCGCAGAACCATCCGCTTCCCGCACGCACATCCCGCACCCCGCACGATCGCCGGGGGCCCCGCATGACCGCCGGCCGCGTCGTCGGCATCGGCCTGCTCGCGCTCGCCGCCGTGCTGATCGCGCTGGTGCTCCTCGGCGGCAACGGCGAGACCGAGTACAAGCTGCGCTTCCAGACGGCCGGGCAGCTCGTGAACGACAACGACGTGCAGGTCGGCGGCCGGCGCATCGGCTCGGTGAAGAACATCGAGCTGACCAGCGACAACCAGGCCGAGATCACGGTCGTCGTCGAGGAGCCGTACGCGCCCCTGCACGAGGGCACCACCGCCCAGATCCGCATGACGTCGCTCTCGGGCGTGGCGAACCGCTACGTGCAGCTCAGCCCCGGGCCGGACAGCAACCCCGAGCTCGACGAGGGAGCCACGCTCAGCACCGACAAGACGACGACGGTCGTCGACATCGACCAGTTCTTCAACATCTTCACCCCGAAGGCGGGCAAGGGCCTGCAGGACGTGATCCAGGGCTTCGGCGCCTGGTACGAGGGCAAGGGCGTGCAGGGCAACGAGGTCGCCAAGTACTTCGCGCCGGCGCTCGAGTCCACCCGGCGCCTGGCCGAGAAGCTCAACGCCGACGAGCCGGCGCTCGAGGGCCTCGTGCAGAACACCTCGAAGGTCGTCGAGGCGCTCGGGAGCGAGGCCCCGACGCTCACCGAGGCGGTGAGCAACTCGAACACCGCGCTCGGCGCGATCGCGCAGGAGAACGCGGCGCTCGCCGAGGCGCTCGACTACCTCCCGCAGACGCTGCGCCGTGGCAGCACGACGTTCGTGAACCTGCGCGCGACGCTCGACGACCTCAACGAGCTCGTGGACGTCTCCAAGGCCTCCACGAAGGACCTCGCGCCGTTCCTGGCCGAGCTGCGCCCGCTGCTCGTCGAGGCCAAGCCGACGATCGCCCAGCTCGACAAGCTGATCCGCCAGCCGGGGGCGAACAACGACCTCACCGACCTCCTGAACGACGCGCCGTCGCTCGCGAGCGAGGCGAGCACGTCGTTCCCCGCCGCCGACAAGGCGCTGCGCGAGGCGACGCCGATCTTCGGGTTCTGGCGGCCGTACTCGCCCGAGCTGGTCGGCTGGCTGCGCTCGTTCGGGCAGACCTTCGCCAACTACGACGCCAACGGCCGCTACGCGCGCGTCGCGCCGGCGTTCAACGCCTTCAACTACGACCAGGGCAGCGGCACCCTGAAGGCGCTCACCCCGGCCCAGCGCCAGCTCGGCACCCAGGCGGGCCCGAGCATCGTGCCGCGCTGCCCGGGCGGCACGACGCAGCGCCCCGCCGACGGCAGCGCGCCGTGGCGCGACACGTCCGGCACGCTCGACTGCGACCCCTCGATCGTCCCTCCCGGCCCGTGAAGCGCCTCGCCGCCATCGCCGCCGTCCTGATCGCCGCCGCCGCGCTGGTCGTCTTCGCCACGGGCTCCGGGGACGACGGGGGCTACCGCGTGCGCGCGATCTTCGACAACGCCGCGTTCGTCATCCCGGGCATGGACGTGCGGATCGCCGGCGTCGTCGTCGGCTCGATCGAGTCGATCGACGTCACCGCCGACAAGAAGGCCGCCGTCGTCCTGAAGATCGACGATGCGAACTACCAGGACTTCCGCCAGGACGCGACCTGCACGATCCGCCCGCAGTCGCTGATCGGCGAGCGCTTCATCGAGTGCACCCCGACGAAGCCGGGCCGCGCGGGCGCGGAGTCCCCGGCGCTGGTGCAGGTGCAGTCCGGCGTGGGGGAGGGCCAGTACCTGCTCCCGGCCACGAACACGGCGCGCTCGGTCGACCTCGACCTGATCAACAACATCATGCGCCTGCCCTACCGGCAGCGCTTCACGATCCTGCTGAACGAGTTCGGCACCGGGCTCGCGGGCAACGGCAAGGCGCTCAGCGCGGCGCTGAAGAAGTCCGACCCGGCGCTCAAGGCCTTCGACGACGTGCTCGCGATCCTCGCCTCGCAGAACACGACGCTCGCCGAGCTGGCGAAGAACGGCGACATCGCGCTCCAGCCGCTGGCGCGCGAGCGGCGCAGCATCCAGGGCTTCATCCAGTCGGCCGGCGAGACGGCGGAGGCGACCGCGGCGCGCAGCGCGAACCTCGAGCGCAACCTGCAGCTCTTCCCGCCGTTCCTGCGCGAGCTCGGCCCGACGATGCAGCAGCTCGGCGGGTTCGCGGACGCCTTCACGCCGGTGGTGGAGGACCTCAACCGGTCGGCGGGCAGCCTGAACACGTTCGTCACCGGGACCCCGGCCTTCGCCGAGGCGTCGACCGGCGCGCTGACGTCGCTCGGCGAGACGACGAAGACCGCCGGCCCCGCGCTGGAGGCCTCGCTGCCGCTCGTGCAGGACGTCGGCAAGCTCACGAAGCAGACCAAGCCGCTGACCGCGAACCTGTCCTCGCTGCTGCGCTCGTTCAGCTACCAGGACGGCATCGACAACCTGATGCGGACGATCTTCTTCGTCGGCGGCGCGACGAACGGCTTCGACCAGTACGGCCACTACGGCCGCGCGCGGCTGGTGCTGAACATCTGCCAGACGTACTCCACCGACCCCGGCCCGGCCTCGCTCTCCTGCCAGTCGAACTTCCGCAAGGACCTCGGCGCGACGACCCGCTCGCCGGCGGCGCCGACCGGCTGGATCCCGCCGGGCCAGACGGCCGCGGGCGCCACCGCGCAGCCCGTCTCGAGCGCCCGCGCGGCGACGGTCGCCCGCCCGCCCTCCGGCGGCTCGGCGATCCGGCTGCCCGAGGTGCTGCTCCCCGGTGACGACGGCACCACCGCGGGCGCCGGCGCGGCCCCGAAGGCCGCCCGCAGCGGCGGCGCCACCGGCGGCGCTCCCGACGCGCAGTCGGCCCGGTCCCTCCTCGACTACCTCCTGGGCCAATGAGGCGGCGCGGCGGAGCGGCATCGATCGCTGGGAACCCCGTGCTGATCGGCGCGGCGACGACGCTCGTCGTGATCGTCGCCGTGTTCCTCGCCTACAACGCGAACTCGGGACTGCCGTTCGTCCCGACCTACGACTTCAAGGTCGAGGTGCCGAACGCCGCGGGCCTCGTGACCGGCAACGACGTGCGCCTCGGCGGCACGCGGATCGGCACGGTGGCGAAGATCACGCCCGAGACCCGGCCCAACGGGGCGATCATCGCCGTGCTCGACCTGAAGCTCGAGACGAGCGTGCAGCCGATCCCGGCGGACACGCAGGTCGCGGTCAGGCCCCGCTCACCGCTCGGGCTGAAGTACGTCCAGCTCACGCGCGGCACCTCCGAGCGCGACCTCGAGCAGAACGGGACGCTCCCGCTGCGCCAGGCGACCCAGCCGGTCGAGCTCGACGAGTTCTTCAACATGTTCAGCGCCAAGGCGCGTCGCTCGATCCAGGGCAACCTGACCGCCTACGGCAACGGCTTCGCCGGCCGCGGCGCGGACCTGAACTTCGCCGTGCGCGACCTGGACCCGTGGCTCACCGAGCTGACGCCGCTGCTGCGCAACCTCGCCAGCGAGGAGACCGACCTGCGCGGGTTCTGGGACGGCCTGGCCCAGAGCGCGGAGGCCGTCGTGCCGGTCGCCGAGACGCAGGGCGAGATGTGGTCGAACCTCAACACGACCTTCCAGGCGCTCTCCGAGGTCGCCGTGCCCTACATCCAGGAGTCGATCGACGAGGGGCCCGAGACGCTCGAGACGGCGATCCGCGACCTGCCGCAGATCGCGACCTTCCTGGGCAACTCCGCCGACTTCTTCACCGACCTGCAGCCCGGGGTGGACGCGCTGGCCAACGCCGCCCCGGACCTCGCGACGATGGTCCGCGTCGGCACGCCGGTGCTGGAGCGCACGCCGGACTTCAACCGGCGCCTGGCGACGACGTTCGACGCGATCGAGGACTTCAGCACCGACCCGCTCGTGAAGCTCGGCATCAACGACCTGACCGCGACGTCGACGATCCTCAACCCGACCGTCGCCTACATCACCCCGGCGCAGAACGTCTGCAACTACTTCGGCACCCTGTTCCGCAACCTCCAGAGCGCCCTCAGCGAGGGCGGCAACACCGGGACGCTGCTGCGCTTCTCGGTCATCGCCTCGCCCGGCAGCGTGAACTTCGCGCCGAACTACGAGGGCGGCCCGTCGGACCGCCCGGCCAACGGGCCCGTCGGCCCCGGCTTCGACCCGTCGAACTTCCTGCACACCAACCCGTACCCGCTCACCGGCTCGCCCGGGCAGCCGCGGACCTGCGAGGCGGGCAACGAGCCGTTCAACAAGGGCGCGACGCGGATCGGGAACGTCCCCGGCATGACGCCGACGACGCTCCATGACAACACGCGCACGAGCACGACGAGCACCACGAGCGGAGGCGGCGGCTGATGGCCCGGCGTGAGAAGCCGCGGACGCTGCGCAAGGACCGCAAGGGCCGCAACCCGGTGATCGTCGGGCTGCTCGTGATCGTCGCGGTCGCGCTCGTCACGTACTTCGGCTTCACGAAGGACAACCCGTTCTCGCGCGGCTTCCAGTTCCAGGCGGTGTTCCCGTCGGCGAACTCGATCCGCCTGGGCTCGCCCGTGCGCATCGCGGGCGTGAACGTCGGCACGGTGAAGAAGATCGAGGGTCAGGACGGGACGAACAACGCCGTCCTGACGATGGAGATGAAGGACGAGGCGCTGCCGATCCACAAGGACGCGCGCCTGAAGATCCGTCCGCGCATCTTCCTCGAGGGCAACTTCTTCGTGGACCTCCAGCCGGGCACGCCCTCGGCGCCGACGATCTCCGACGGGGACACGGTCCCCGTCGACCAGACCGCCACGCCGGTGCAGCTCGACCAGGTGCTCACGGCGCTCCAGAAGGACACGCGCACCGACCTGCAGACGACGCTCGAGGAGTTCGGCGCCGCGCTGAACGCGAAGCCGACGCTCGCCCAGGACCTGCGCCAGCCGGCGGTGACCCGCGGCAAGACCGCCGCCGAGGCGCTGAACAGCGCGCTGACCTTCGGACCGCAGGCGCTGAAGTCCTCGGCGATCGTCACCCAGGCCCTCCAGGGCCAGCGGCCGTCGGACCTCACCGAGCTCGTGCGCGGCCTGGCCGGGGTCGGCGACCAGCTCGCCGGCAGCGAGCGCCAGCTCGCCGAGTGGGTCCAGAACTTCAACACGACGATGGGCGCGCTGGCCGCCGAGCAGAGCTCGCTGAGCGCGTCGGTGGCCGAGCTCGGGCCCACGGTGCGCACCGCCTACGACGCGCTCGGCTCGCTGAACGAGTCGCTCCCGGCGGTGCGCCAGTTCGCCGTCGACTTCGCCCCGGGCGTCGCGGAGACCCCGGCGACGATCGCGGCGGTCACGCCGTGGATCCAGCAGGCGCGGCCGCTCGTCGGTCCTGACGAGCTCGGCGGGCTGCTCGCCGACCTCCAGCCGGCGACCGCGAACCTCGCGCAGGCCGAGGCCAGCGGCATCCAGTCGCTGAAGCTCGGCGAGTCGCTCGCGGTGTGCGGGTCGAAGATCCTGATCCCGGCGGTGAGCACGAAGCTCGACGACGGCGCGCTCTCCAGCGGCAAGGAGAACTACAAGGAGTTCTGGTACGCGCTGACCGGGTTCAACGGGTCCAGCCAGAACTTCGACGGCAACGGCCAGGTCCTGCGCACGCAGACCGGCGGCGGCCCGAACGAGCTGAAGCTCACCGGCGGCAACCTCCAGAACGGCCTGCCGCTGCTGGCCAACGGGATCGCCAAGCCGCTCGGCACGAAGCCCGCCTTCCCCGGCGTGAACAAGGTGCCGCCGCTCGTGGCGACGAAGGCCTGCCGCACCCAGACCCTGCCCGACTTCAAGAACACGCCCGTGGGGCCCCCGGACGCCGGATGAGACGCGCGATCCGCAAGCACATCTGGGACGTCACGGCGATCGTCGTGCTGGCCGTGATCGCGGTCCTGGTCGGCGGGTACATCCTGTCCAACCAGCGGTTCTACCTGCCCGCGTGGGTGCCGGTCGTGGGCAGCGACTTCGTCGACTACGAGGCGCAGTTCTCCACCGCGCAGGCGTTCACCGCCGGCCAGGGGCAGACGGTGATGATCGCGGGCGTGAACGTCGGCGAGATCGGCAACGTGCGCCTGAAGGACGGGCGCGCGCTGATCCAGATGAAGATCAAGCGCCAGTACACGCCGATCTACAAGGACGCCACCGCGCTCTCGCGGCCGAAGACCGGGCTCAACGACATGGTCATCGAGCTCGACCCGGGCAACAAGAGCGCCGGCGAGCTGCCCGCGGACGGGGTCCTGCCCGTCACCCAGACGGTGCCGAACGTCAACCCGGACGAGTTCCTGGCCGGGCTCGACGCCGACACCCGCGACTACATCCGGCTGCTGATCGGCGGCGCCGGCGAGGGCCTGCGCGGCAACGCGGAGAACCTGTCCTCGACGCTCAAGCGCTTCGACCCGACCGCGCGCTACCTCGTGCGCATCAACACCCTGCTGGCCAAGCGCCAGCAGTACATCAAGCGCTCGATCCGCAACTTCTCGCTGCTCTCGAGCACGCTCGGCGAGCGCGACACCCAGCTCGCGCGGTTCGTGCGGGAGTCCAACGAGGTCTTCCGCTCGTTCGCCGACCAGCAGGCCTCGCTGCGCGAGACGCTGCGCCTGCTCCCCGGCGCGCTCGACGACACGAACACCGCGCTGGCGAAGTCCGAGCAGCTCACCGACCTGCTCGGGCCGACGCTCGACGAGCTCCAGCCCGCCGCCGCGGGGCTCGCCCCCGCGCTGCGCGCGTTCCAGGAGTTCGCGACCGACACGACGCCGGTCCTGCGCGACGAGATCCGCCCGTTCACGAAGCAGGCGGCGCCGACCGCCGCGGCGCTCGAGCCGGCCTCGGCCGACCTCGCGGCGACCCTGCCGAAGCTCAACCAGAGCTTCCAGGTGCTCAACCAGCTCTTCGACCAGCTCGCCTACAACCCGCCGGGCAAGCAGGAGGGCTACCTCTTCTGGCTCGCCTGGGCCAACCACTCGCTCGCGTCGGCATTCGGCTCCCAGGACGCGCACGGCCCCGCGCTGCGCGGCACGGTGTTCGGCAACTGCTCGACGCTGCAGACCCTCGAGGCGGTCGGCAACGCCAACGCGCTGCTCGGCACGCTCGCGGACCTCCTCAACTCGCCGACCCCCGAGCAGGCGGGCGCCGTCAACAACCGCTGCCCGGCGCCGAAGGCCTCGTCGGCGAGCGCCGCGCGCAAGGCCGACGCGGCGATCGCGCGCCAGCTGCGCTCGGCGGGCCTGAACCCCGGCGAGGCGCCGCCCGACGCGGCGCTCGCCGCCGCCCCGGGCCTCGGCGAGACCCCGGCCGAGCCGATCGCGGCCACGAGCGGGAAGGGCGGCCGCTAGTGCAGAAGCAGGCCCCGAGCCTCGGCCGGATCCTCGTGATGGTGCTGTTCGCGCTGTCCTGCTTCGGCCTGCTGCTGTTCCTCTGGCTCGCCTTCGGCGGATCGACGCCGCTCAAGCCGAAGGGCTACCGGGTCACGGTGCCGTTCCCGCAGGCCGGGCAGCTCGCCCAGGAGGCGGACGTGCGCATCTCCGGCGTGACGGTCGGGCGCGTGAAGTCGATCGTCGCCAACCCGGAGACCGGCGTCTCGGACGTCGAGGTCGAGATCGAGCCCGAGTACGCCCCGGTGCCCCGCGACTCGCGCGTGATGCTGCGCCAGAAGACGCTGCTCGGCGAGACGTACGTCGAGCTCACGCCCGGGCGCCCGAACACGCCGACGCTGCCGGACGGCGGCAAGCTGCCGGTGGGCAACATCGCGCCGACCGTGCAGCTGGACAACATCCTCCAGTACTTCGACGCCAAGACCCGCGCGGCGTTCGAGGCCTGGCAGGAGCAGCAGGCGATCGCCGGCGCCGGCCGCGGGCGGGACATCAACGACTTCTTCGCCGCGCTCTCGCCGTTCATCGAGCAGACCGGGGCGCTCGCCACGACGCTGAACCGCAACGAGGACGACCTCAGCACGCTCGTCAAGAACACCGGCGTCGTCTTCAGCGCGCTGTCCGAGCGCGGGGACCAGCTGCGCGGGCTGATCCGCAACACGAACACCGTGTTCAAGACGACCGCCGAGCGCGACGAGCAGCTCGCCCAGACGTTCGTCGCGCTGCCCACCTTCCAGCGCGAGTCGCGCCTGACGCTCGACCGGCTCGTCGAGTTCGCCGACGACACCAACCCGCTCTACGAGCAGCTCCAGCCGGTCACGCAGGAGCTGGGCCCGACGATGCGCGCGCTCGAGGCGCTCGCCCCGGAGCTGAGCTCGTTCTTCGAGAACCTCGACCCGGCGATCACCGCCTCCGAGAAGGGCTTCCCGGCGATCAACTCGTTCTTCGAGGACGCCAAGCCGTTCTTCTCCGGGCTCGACCCGTCGCTGGCGCAGCTCAACCCGCTGTTCCAGTTCCTCGGCGCGTACCCGGAGGCGATCACCTCCGCCGCGGCGAACTTCGTCATCGCCTCGCAGGCCCAGAGCGAGATCGGCGGCGTGCAGCGCAAGTACGTGCGCACGATGCAGCCGTTCCAGCCGATGGGCCTGGCGCCGTACCCGGCGCGCGTGAAGTCCAACCGCTTCAACCCGTACCCGTTCCCGCGCTCGTTCGACAAGGTCGCCGGCGCGAACATGCCCGTGTTCGGCACGCAGCCCTGCGGCGGCGGGATCGTCGCGCCGCTCGACCCGAGCGCCGAGGCCGTGATCGGCAAGCAGCTCTTCGACCGCATCAACCGGTTCGCGTTCGACGGCAACCAGAAGCCCGAGAGCGTCAAGCAGCCCGCCGCCGAGAACGTGCCGGCCCCCGGCTGCACGCAGCAGGGCCGGTTCGGCGTCGACGGGCGCACGACGCAGTTCCCGCAGGTCGGGCCGGACGCCACGCCGGCGCCGCCGACGTTCTCGGCGACGCCGTAGCGTCATCGGGCGCGGGTGGCTCGCGGGCCCCGGCCCGCCGGTACGGTTCCCCGGATGCTGACGCGGCTCCTCGCGCGCCTCATGGGGCCGGCCGCGCGCCGGCCGGTGCTCGTCGGCGCCACGGTGCTCGTGCTCGCCGCCGCCGCGGCGGTCCTCGCGCTGCGCCTCGAGCCCAGCGCCGCGACCGACACGCTCGTCGGGCGCTCGACGCCCGCCTGGGACGCCACCGCCGACCTGCACCGCAGCTTCGGCGACGACGCCGTCTACGTCGTCGTGCGCGAGCCGGTGGCCCGGGTCGTGCTCACCGAGGACCTGAACGCCGTCCTGGGCCTCGAGGGCTGCCTGTCCGGGAACGTCCCCGCCGGGCGCACGCCGCCGGGGGGCGCGCGCGGCCCGTGCGGGCGCCTGGCGGCGACGAAGCCGGCGAAGGTCGTGCTCGGGCCGGGCACGTTCCTCAACGAGGCGGTCAGCCAGATCACCGATCAGCTCAGCGCGGCGTCCACCGCGCAGCGCGCCGAGGGCGACCGCGCGGCCGAGGCGGCCTACAAGCTCGCGCGCAAGCGCGGGTCCGACGTCGCGACCGCCCGCGGCTACGCCGATCAGGCGCGCCGGCTCGTCGAGGCGCGCTTCTACCGCGACCTCGTGCAGCTCGCGCTGCGCTACCGCATCACCTCGGCCCCGCGGCTCGACGACCCCCAGTTCATCTCGCGGCTCGTGTTCGACGCGAACCTCCCCGCCGGGACGCCGAAGGCGCGCTTCGCCTCGATCTTCCCGAGCCGGCAGGGCGCCCTGATCCAGGTGCGCCTGCGCGACGGCCTCAGCGAGCGGGCGCGCGAGCGGGCGATCGCCGACATCCGCGCGGCCGCCGCGATGCCCCAATGGCGGCTCTCCGAGGGCGACTACGCCGTCACCGGAGCGCCGGTGGTCGTCCAGGAGCTGAGCCGCGCGATCTCGCGCTCGATCGTGCTGCTGCTCGTCGCGGCCGTGCTCGTGATGGCGCTGACGCTGCTCGTCGTCTTCCGCGCGCGCCTGCGGCTGCTGCCGCTGCTCGTCGCACTGGCGGCCACCGCGCTGGCCTTCGGCGTGACCGCCGTGGCCGGCCTGCCGCTGACGATGGCCGCGATCGCGGTGATCCCGATCCTCATCGGCCTGGCCGTGGACTACGCGATCCAGCTCCAGTCGCGCGTGCAGGAGGAGGGGCCGCCCGTCGCCGGCGCCGTGGAGCGCGTCGCGGCCCGCGGGGCCCCGACGATCGCGGTCGCCGCCGCCGCGACCGCCGCGGGCTTCCTCGTGCTCGTGCTCTCCCCGGTGCCGATGGTGCGGGGCTTCGGGATCCTGCTCGTCGTCGGGATCGTGTTCGCGCTCGTCAGTGCGCTGACCCTCGGCGTGGCCGCCCAGGCGTGGTTCGAGCGGCGCGCCGCGCGCCGTGACCCGCAGGCCCCGGCGCCCGCGCCGGCGCGGGCCGGCGCGCCGCTCGCCGCCGCCTGGCGCGGCGCGGGGGAGATCGTCGCCGGGTCGCGCCTCGCCGGCCGCCTCACGGGCGCCGCCCGGCGCGCGGGGGGCGCCGCGCTGCGGGTCGCCCAGGCCCGCCCGGGCCGGGTGCTCGCGGCCGCGGCGGTGCTCGCCGTGGCCGGCTGGGCGCTCGACGGGCAGACCCGCGTCGAGTCCGACCTGCAGCGGCTCGTCCCGCAGGACCTGCGCGCCGTGGCCGACCTCGGCGACCTCCAGCGGGTCAGCGGCGTCGGCGGCGAGGTGAACGTGCTCGTCGAGGGGCGCCGCGTCACCGACCCGAAGGTCGTCGCCTGGATGACCGAGTACCAGCGCCGCATCCTCAAGCGGCTGCGCTACGACGAGCGCCGCGGCTGCGGGCGCTCGGACCTGTGCCCGGCGTTCTCGCTCCCGGACCTCTTCACCACGAAGGCGTCGATCGCCTCGCGCGCGCGGATCGAGGGGCTGCTCGACGCGGTGCCCGCGTACTTCTCGCAGAACGTGATCTCGCCGGACCGGCGCACCGCGACGCTCGCCTTCGGCATCCGGTTCATGCCGCTCGAGCGCCAGCTCGAGGTGCTGCGCGAGATGGAGCGCGAGCTCGACCCGCCCGCCGGGGTGCGGGCGCGGCTCGCCGGCCTGACCGTGCTCGCCGCGCAGGCCAACGACCGGATCGCCTCGCCGTGGCGCCGGGTGCTGACGCTGCTCGCCGGCCTGCTGCTCGTCGGGCTCGTGCTGCTCGTCGCGCTGCGCAGCGCCCGCCGGGCGCTCCTGCCGCTCGTCCCGATCGCGCTCGCCACCGGCTGGTCGGCGCTCGTCCTGTTCGCCTCGCGCGTGCCGCTGAACCCGCTGTCGCTCATGCTCGGGGCGCTCGTGATCGCGATCGCCACCGAGTTCAGCGTGCTGCTCAGCGAGCGTTTCCGCTCCGAGCGCGAGGCCGGGCACGACGTGGGGGAGGCGCTGCGGCGCACCTACCGGTCCACCGGGCGCGCGGTGCTGGCCTCCGGCGTCACCGCGATCGCCGGCTTCGCCGTGCTGATCGTCTCGGACATCCGGATGCTGCGCGACTTCGGGATCGTCACGGTCATCGACCTCGCCGTCGCGCTGCTCGGCGTGCTCGTCGTGCTGCCCGCGGTGCTCGTGCTGGCCGAGCGCGGGGTGCGCGTGCCCCGGCCCGCGCGCCGGCGCGAGGCGGACCCGGTGGAGGCGGTGTGAGCGAGCCGCGGGGGCCGCTCGGCTTCGACGCGGATCCGCCTGCCGCGCCGCGGAAGCCCGTCGCCCCCGGACCCCCGTCGCCGCCCCCGCCGCGGCGCTCGGCCCGCAGCCGGCTGCCGGTGATCGTGCTGCTCGTGGCCGCGGTCGGCCTGCTGGCGGTCGTCGGCGTGAACACGCTGCGCACCCAGGGCGCCTCGTCGACCGGCCCGGTCGCCGGCGAGCCGCTGCCGCCGTTCGCGGCGCCGCTGGCGCTCTCGGCGGTGACCGGGGACGTGAACGTCGCCCGCGAGGCCGGCCAGGGCGAGGCGGGCGCGCGCCCGGCCTGCAGCGTCCGCGGCCCCGGGATCCTGACCTCGTGCGACCTCACGCGCGGCGGGCCGGCCGCGATCGCGTTCTTCGTCCCGGGGCGCGAGCGCTGCGAGCGGGAGGTGGACGCGCTCGTGCGCGCCGCCCGGGCGCATCCCGCGGTGCGGATCGCCGCGGTCGCGCTCGGCGGGGACCGGGAGGACGTGCGGCGGCTGATCCTGCGCCGCGGCTGGCGGCTGCCCGTCGCCTGGGACCGCGACGCGATCCTCGCCAACCTCTACGGCGTGGCCGTCTGCCCGCAGGTCACGTTCGCCGAGGCCGGCGGGCGCGTGCGCGAGACGACGGTCGGGGAGCTCGGCCCGGTGGCGCTCGGCCGGCGGCTGGCCCGGCTGGAGGCCGCCGCGCGATGAGCGCCGACGCGCCGCTGGTGCGGGGTCCCGTCGCGCCGGCGGTCGCGGCCGAGTTCCCGGGGCTCGCGGTGTGGTCGTGCGCGGTGGGACCGCCGGCGCGCGGGCACGACCCCGGGGTGCGCGAGCAGCTCGCGCTGCTCAGCGGCCGCTTCCACGGCGCCCGCGCGGTGGAGCTGCGCCGCGAGCCGGTGCCGGCGGCCCACCGGGTGTTCTTCCGCCACGTCGGGCTCGACCCGGAGCTCACGCGCACGCCGATCGAGGCCGCGGCGCTCGAGCGCCTCGTGGCCGGCGGCCACCGCAGCGGCGGCGGCCGGCTGGAGGACGCGCTGCTCGTCGCCCTGCTCGAGACCGGCGTGGAGGTGCTCGCCTTCGACCCGGACGCCGCGCCGGCGGCGCCGGGGCTGCGCACCGCCGCCCCGGGCGAGCGGCTCGGGGCCGACCCGGCGCTTCCGCTGCCCACCGGGCGGCTCGTGCTCGATGCGGCGGGGCGCCCGCTGGCGGAGCTGTTCGGCGCCGTGGACCCCGCCGTGCGGGTCGGGCGCCGGTCCGCCGGGGTGCGGCTCGTCGCCGTGCAGGTGCCCGGCGTGCCCGACATCAGCGCCGAGGAGGCGCTGTGGACGTGCCAGGAGGCGCTCGGGGCCCCTCCGGCGGGGTAGGATGCACAGCGGGATGAGCCAGGTGCACGCGCCCGTCCGGCCGCCGGCCGCACCCGCGGAGCTCGACGAGCACGCCGCGCGCGCCCTGCTGCGCGCCCAGGTCGCGCGGCTCGAGCGCCGCCTCTCGGCCGCCGTCGCCGCCTCGATGCCCGACGGCGGCCTGAAGACGTCGGTCCCGCGTCCCGCCGGACCCGGCGGACCGCGGCTGCTCTCGCTCGGCGAGCTCGAGGTCCTGCGCGACGCGCTCGCGGGCCGCGCGGCCGAGGCCGAGCGCGCGCTGGCCGAGCGCGAGCGCGAGCGCGAGGACGCGCGCGTGCGGCTGGAGCGGATGCTGCTCGCGCCCGGCGAGCACCGCCGCGTGCGCATCACCCAGCGGGAGCTGGGGGAGGGCGGCTGCGGGGTCTGGCACGTGCGCCCGCGGCTCGGGCTCGTCGGCATGCTCATGGGCTGGTGGCAGGTCAAGCTGTCCTCGGGCTGCCCCTTACCGGGCTCGCGCTGACATGGGACGCCGCAGCCGCAAGCGCGGGGTGATCGGCCCGGTCGTCCCGGCCGAGCCGTCCGACGGCGCCGACGCGGCGCCCGCCCCCGCGCCGGAGCCGCGGCGCCCGGCGCGGCCGGCGACGCGCCGCGCCCGCCTGGACGAGGCCCCGCAGCCCCCGTGGGCGCCGGTGCCGCTGACCGAGATCACGATCCTCGCCGGGCTCGTGCTGCTGGGCGTGTCCGTGCTGGGCGGCGGTGGGCCGTGGGCGCTCGCGTTCGGGCTCGCGCTCGTCACGCTGGCGACGCTCGAGGTGTCGCTGCGCGAGCACCTCGCCGGCTACCGCTCGCACTCGGCCCTGCTCGCGGGCGCGGCGGCGATCGTCGCCGGGGCGGGGCTGGCCCTCGCCCTGCGGCCGCCGAAGGCCGTCGTCGTGGTCGTCGCCGGGCTCGTCTTCCTGCTCGTCTTCCAGGTGCTGCGCCGGCTGTTCCAGGCGCGCTCGGGTGGCCTGGGCTGGCGCGCATGAGCCCGCGCCGCCGCCCGATCGTGTTCCATACCGGGCGATGACCGACGTCCCGCCCGTCCCGCCGCTGGGGGAGTCCCCCGAGGGCGGCTCCCCGGCGGATGCGGATCACGGGCATCCACCACGTGACGCTGATCTGCGCCGACCTCGAGCGGACCGCGGCCTTCTACCGCGACGTGCTCGGGCTCGCGCTCTGGCGCGAGGCCGCCAACGACGACGACCCGGGCGCCCGCCACTTCTGGTTCGCCGCCGACCCGCAGGCCGCGCCCGGGACGCTGCTCTCGTTCCTGGAGTACCCGCAGATGGGTCCGGGCGCCCAGGGCACCGGCGCGACCCACCACCTCGCGCTCTCGGTCGGCTCGGCGGAGGAGGTCGCCGCGTGGCGCGACTACCTGCGCTCGCGGGAGATCCCCACCACCGAGGTCTTCGACCGCGGCGGGCTCAGCTCCGTGTACCTGCGCGACCCCGACGGCCACATCCTCGAGCTGACCGCGCCCTCCGCGGGCTGAGCCCGGCGCGCCAGCCGCCGTCAGGCGGCGGCGTGCGCGAGCCCGAGCGCCTCGGGGGTCGCCTCGCGCTCGGGGCGGACCGGGGCGCAGGCCGCCATCAGGTCGGCGACGGCACGGCGCTGGCGGTCGGTCATCGAGCCGATCGTCTTGCTCTCGGTGAGCGGGATCGCCTGGAGGAACCGCCGGCAGCGGGTGGACCCCCACCGCCGCTGGCTGCAGAGCAGGTCGGCGATCGTCATCGAATCGGCCTCCCACGGGCACTCGAGGACGACCTGGGCCACGGTCAGCTCGCCGGCCGCGACGCGGCGCTTGAGCTCGGCGCGGGCGAGCCGGACGGCATTGGCGCGCTCGAGCGCGCGCAGGTGCTGCGGCGCAGGGGACGTCATCGTCGCGTGCGTCATCGGTATGGGTCCTCCCTGCCGCCCCGGAGGGGGCGGACCGTCTCGTGAACTCTGGACTGTGGCCGAGGGGCGTGCGTGCCGGGATTCCCTCCGGGGCGCCGCCGGACCCACTCGGATGA
Source organism: Solirubrobacteraceae bacterium (assembly GCA_025455895.1). Lineage (GTDB taxonomy): Bacteria > Actinomycetota > Thermoleophilia > Solirubrobacterales > Solirubrobacteraceae > F1-60-MAGs163. Next base: position 7,570 of record JALOLQ010000009.1, on the reverse strand, counting down.
CCGTTTCCCCACCGGTCTCGAGTGGCGCTCGCCCCTCCCGGATCGCCACATCGGCGTCGGGGCCAACCTACGAAAACGATGGCCGGATGGTCAACGTCCCGTGAACGGAACTGCCGCTCGGAGCGGTGGTTTTCGCGGAGCCGGGCGCGGCGCCGCGCGAGCGCCCTGAAGGTGCGCCGGGCGGTCCTTCGCCGGCGTTCGCGGTCCAGGCGCTCAGTGGGTGCCGGGACCCGGCAGCGGCCCGTGCTCGGCCTCGAAGGCCGTCTTGACCTCGGCGAAGGCGACCAGCGCGCGCTCGATCGTGGCGGCGTCGTGCGTGGCCATGACGCTCGTGCGCAGCAGCGCCCCGCCGGGCGGGACGGCGGGGTGCAGGGCGGTGTTGACGAAGACGCCGGCGTCGTACAGCGCCCGCCACAGCAGCACGGCCTTCCAGTCGTCGCCGACCAGCACGGGCACGATCGGCGTCACGATCGTGCCGTCGAGGACGCCGGGGGCGTCGAGCTGGGCGCCGGGCGCCGACAGCGGCTGCGGGCGCACCACGGCGAACCCGAGCGCCTCGAGCCCGTCGCGCAGGCGGCGGGCGTTCTCGAGCACCGCCGCGAGCAGGCCGGGGCCCTCGGGACCGCGCAGGATCCGCAGCGCGGCGAGCGCGGCGCCGACGGCCGCGGGGACCGAGGAGGCGGTGAAGAGGTAGGCGCGCGACTGCACGCGCAGGAAGTCGATCACGTCGGCCGGGCCGGCGACGAACCCGCCGCACGCCGCCAGCGACTTGGAGAACGTCCCGACCCGCAGGTCGACCCGCGGCTCGAGGCCGAGCAGCTCGGCCGTGCCGGCGCCGCGGCGCCCGAGCACGCCGGCGCCGTGGGCCTCGTCGACCATCAGGCGTGCCCCGAAGCGCTCGCAGAGGTCGGCGATCTCGCCGAGCGGGGCGATGTCGCCCTCCATCGAGAAGACGCCGTCGACGACGACGAGCACGCCGCCGCCGTCGCCCGCGGCGCGCTCGAGCGAGCGCTCGAGCTTCTCCATGCGGTTGTGGCGGAAGGCGCGCAGCTTCGCGCGCGAGAGCAGGCAGCCGTCGAGGATCGAGGCGTGGTCGCCGGAGTCGGCGATCACCGTGTCGCCCGGGGCGAGGATCGTCCCCAGCACGCCGAGGTTGGCCTGGTGGCCGGTGCTGAAGACGAGCGCGTCGTCGGTCTCCATCCACTCGGCCAGCTCGCGCTCGAGCTCCAGGTGCAGCGGGATCGTGCCGTTCAGCAGGCGCGAGCCGGTGAGCCCGGTGCCGTAGCGCTCGAGCGCGTCGCGGGCCCCGTTCACGACGCGCTCGTCCGCGGTGAGGCCGAGGTAGTTGTTGGATCCGAGCATGATCCGCTCGGCGCCCTCCATCTCGACGACCGGCCGCGCCGGGCCCTCGAGGACCCGGAAGTAGGGCAGCACGTCGGCCGCGCGGGCCGCGGTGAGCTGCTCGAGCCGCTCGTGCGTGCGAGCCTTCTCGAAGACGTCGATGCGGGTCTGGGGCATGTAGGGTCCGCCGCCGTGAGCGTCGAGGTGAGCCCCGTCACGTCGCGCCGGGACCTGCGGGAGTTCATCGAGCTCCCGTTCCGGCTGCATGGTACCCGCAGCCCGGGCGGGCCCCCGCCCACCCCGTGGATCCCGCCGCTGCGCCTCGAGCGCCACCAGTTCCTCTCGCGGCGGCTCAACCCGTTCTTCAAGCACGGCGAGGCGCGCTACTTCCTCGCGCGCCGCGACGGGCGGGTCGTGGGCCGGATCAGCGCGCACGTGGACCACGCCCTGAACGCCCACCAGGGCACGAACTGGGGGCTCTTCGGCTTCCTCGAGGTGGAGGACGACCAGGAGGCGCTCGACGCGCTGCTGGCGGCCGCCGAGGCCTGGCACCGCGCCCGCGGGCACGAGCGGATGGTCGGGCCGATGGACTTCACCGTGAACGACGAGAGCGGGATCGTGATCGACGGCTTCGACCGCGAGCCGATGATCCGCCAGCCCTGGCACCCGCCGTACTACCGCGAGCTGTGCGAGGGCGCCGGGCTCGAGCGCGTGGTCGACATGTACATGTGGCGCCTCGAGGTCGCCGACCGCACGAAGATCCTGCCGGTCATCTTCGAGCTCGCCGAGGCGGCGAAGAGCGAACACGGGATGCGCATCCGGCACATGACGCGGCGCTCGCTGCGCCGCGACATGGACGTCTTCGGGGAGATCTACAACCGCGCCTGGAAGCGCAACTGGGGCTTCGTGCCGTACGGGAAGACCGACCTCGACGGCTACACGCAGGAGATGCAGCTCGTCTTCGACCCGCTCTGGTTCATGGTCGCCGAGCAGGCCGACACCGGCGAGCCGGTGGGGGTGGCGATCACCGTGCCGGACATCAACCAGGTCCTCCAGCGGATGAACGGGCGGATCCTGCCGACCGGCTGGTGGCACTTCCTGCGCCGGCGGCGGATCGCCGACCGCTGCCGCGTCGGGTTCCTCGGCGTGAAGCCCGAGTTCCAGCACACCGGGGTCGCGGCGATGCTCTACGTCGAGCACTTCGACATGGCGAACGTCGGCCCGGTCACCTGGGGCGAGATGGGCTGGATCCTCGAGACGAACGTCGCGATGAACCGCGGCATGGAGGCGATGGGCGGCGAGATCGTCAAGCGCTATCGCATGTACGAGCGGCGCTTCGACCCGTCGCTGCCCTCGTCCGGCCCGGTCGGCCAGGAGATCTACCCGCCGCATTCGCGCCGGGACGCCCCGGCGTCCTGATCCGCGGGTAGGCTTGGCCGATGCCGCCGCCCGCCCAGGAGCTCGTCGTCGAGGAGGTCGATGCGGTCATCGTCGCCGAGCCGCGTCCGCTGCCCGAGCGCCGTCCGCCCGGCCAGCTCGTGAAGGCCCAGGCCGCCGTGGCCGCCGGGTCGTTCGTGGCCGGCGCGGCGACCGCGGTCGTCGTGGCCCACCGGCGGGCGAAGAAGGCCTCGCGGCGGACCGGGCGCGGCCGGCGCGGCGGGGCCGCGCTCGAGGTGGCGGCCTCGCGCTCGTTCCTGGTGGACGTCCACCTGCTGCAGAAGCGGCCGTGATCGAGGTCCGCCGGGACGTCGTCCCGGCCTGGCCGCTGCGCCCCGGGCGACCGGGGCTGGACGGGCTCGTGCGGCGCCGCGGTGCCGCGCTCGAGCGGCTCGTGCACGTCGAGGGCCGTCCCGCGGTGGTCCGCTGGGCGGTGGACGGAGCGGGCCGGCTCGCCGTGCGCGCCATGGCGGACGCTCGCGACACCGCCGAGGAGGCGATCGCCCGTCTGCGTTTCGCGCTCGGCGCGGACGACGACCTGCGCCCGTTCTACGAGGCGTTCCGCGACGACCCGCTGATCGGCGCCTCCGTCCGGGCGCGCCCGCACCTGCGGGTGCCGCGGCGCCCCGACCCGTTCGAGGCGCTCGTGCTCGCCGTCACCGAGCAGCTGATCGAGTACCGGCGCGCGGTGGCGATCCAGCGGCGCCTGATCGCCCGCCACGGGCGCGCCGACCCGGCGACGGGACTGCGCGACCTGCCGGACGCCGCCGCGGTCGCCGCGCTCGCGCCGGCGCAGCTGCAGGCGCTCGACCTCGCCGGCGGCCGCGCGGGCGCGCTGCGCCGCGCCGCCCGCGAGGTGGCCGGCGGCCGCGTGGACCTGCGCGCCGCCGACCCGGAGCCCGGCTGGGCGCGCCTGCGCGCGATCCCCGGCATCGGCACCTGGACGATCGACGTGCTCGCCCTGCACGGCCAGGGCCGCGACGACCACCTCCCGGCCGGGGACCTGGCCTACCTGAAGCTCGTGGGCCGCCTGCTGCACGGCGAGCCGCGGGCGCGGGCCACCGAGGCCGAGGTGCGCGAGCTGTTCGCGCCCTACGGCCGCTGGGCGGGGCTGGCGGGCGCCCACGCGCTCGGCGCGCCCACCGGGCAGGGGAGCCTGCGCGCGACCGCGCCGGTCAGCCGGCCGCCGGGCCCGAGCCCGACGTCCCGACGCCCTCGCCCGGCAGGAACTCGTTGGTCAGCGCGTCCCCCGCGTCGAGAGGCCGCGTGAGCAGGTCGCTCCGCAGCATCCAGTCGGCGAAGTCCTGCCACTCCTGGTAGTCCTGCCAGCCGACCGGACGCGTCGCCTGCGGCGGGAACAGCACGGGGAGCGTCTCGCGCACGCTGGCCCGGGCGACGCGCTCGGGGAGCTGCGGGGCGGCCTCGCGCAGCGCGCGGACCGCAAGGCCCGGATCGGCGCGCGCGGCGCGCGTGCCGCGCTGGAGCGCCTGCAGGAACCGGCGCACGAGCGCGCCGTCGCGCTGGACGGTCTCGCCGCGGGCGACGAGCACCACCTCGTCGTAGGGCTTGAGCCCGGCGCGATCGACGGGCAGCAGGCGCGGGCGGCGGTCCTGCAGCCGCAGGCGCACGCCGTCGGTGTTCCAGAACGGGCCGAGGCTCACGTCGACGCGTCCGCGCACCAGCGGCTGGACGAGGTCGTCGCCGAGGTCCACGCGGCGCACGGCGGCGGGATCGACGCCGGAGGACTGGAGCAGCTCGTCGAGCACGGCGTCCGCGTAGGGCGTGCCCGCGGTGCCCACCCGCCGCCCGCGCAGCCGCTGCGGGGCGACCGGCTCACCCTCGATGCTCGTCAGCGAGGCGAGCGGCTCCTGGACGATCGCGGCCACCGAGAGCGCCGGCGCGCCGTCGTCGCGCGCGCGCAGGATCGCCGGCTGACTCGTGAGCGCGAGGTCGGCCCGGCCGGCGACGAGGTCGGCGAGCGCCGCGTCCGGGCCGGTCGTCGGGCGCAGCGTGACCCCGAGCCCGCCCTTCGCGAACTCGCCGGTCGCCTCGGCGGTCAGCAGCCCGGCGTGGTTCGCGCTCGGGGCGCCGTCGAGCAGCACGGTCACGGGCCGCTGGGCGGGCGGGGCGAGATCGTCCTGCTTCTCCGCGCAGCCGGCCAGCCCGGCGAGGGCGAGGGCGGCGGCGAGCGGAGCGAGGGCGGAGCGCAGGGGCATCGGGCGGCGCGGCCGGGCTCGGGCGGCTCAGCCCCCGGACTCGTCCACCTGGAGCTCGTACTGCGCGCTGCCGCCCTCGGTGGAGGTGACGGTCACGGTGACGCCGAAGCTCTGGCCGCTCACCTCGGCGCGGCAGCGCAGCGCGTTGCCCTCCTTGGCCGCCAGGTCGCCCGGGCAGGTGACGTCCGGCACGGCGCCGGTCTGCGCGCCGAGCCGGGCGGCGATGTCGTCCTGGAGCTCCTTGGCCCGCAGCGTGCCGCCGGGGGCCTCGTCGTCGCCGCCGCACGCCGACAGCGCGCCGGCGAGCGCGGTCGCGGTGAGCAGGACGGCGAGCAGGTGCGGGACGCGCATGACGCGGCCAGCCTACGCGAGCGGGGCGGCCGATGCGGCGGCCCGGCGGCGTGCGCGTCGCGAGCCGCGGGCGCCCGCGACGGCCAGCAGCCCGCCCGCGAGCGCCACGTTCTTGGTGAACTCGTTGCGCGAGATCGTGCGCTGCGGCTCGCCGTCCTTCGCCCAGAACGGATGCCCGGCGATCGTCGTGGGGACGAGCATCGCGGCGATCGCCAGCGCGCCGGCGCGGGGGGCCGCGCCGGAGGCGATCGCCAGGCCCCCGCCGACCATCGTGGCGCCGTTGAGCAGCACCGCGGTGCGCGTGTCGATCGGGATCGGCAGACCCGAGCGCTCGACCACCGGGACCAGCGGATCGGGGTTGCGCACGAGGTTCGAGCCGAGCACGGCGAACGGCACGCCGACGGCGATGCGGGAGAGCACGGTGAGGGGAGCGGGCATCGGGCCGGAGGCTAGGACATCGCCCCGGTAGGGTGCCGCGTCGTGCAGACCACGACCACGCCGGACGAGGTGCAGCCGGGACCGACGCGCCGCCCGCCGCACCTGCGGATCACCGGCAAGGACGACCACCGCCACGCGACCTGGCTCGAGCTGTTCTTCGACCTCGTCTTCGTCGCGGGCGCCGCGCAGCTGGCGAACGGGCTCGTCGACGACCACACCGCCCAGGGCTTCCTGCGCTTCGCGGGGCTCTTCGTGGCGCTGGCGTGGGCCTGGATGGGCTTCACGTACTACCTCAACCGCTTCGACACCGACGACGTCCTCAACCGCGTGCTCGTCTCGCTCGGGATGCTCGCGGTCGCCGGCTTCGCGGTGACGATCGGCGATCCGCAGGGCTCGGCGGAGTCCGCGCGCCTGGCGCTCTCCTATGCCGCGATCCACCTCGTGCTGCTCGCGCTCTACGGCCGCGCGTGGCTGCACATCCCACCGGTGCGCGCCTCGCTGCACCTCTACTTCTGGATGTTCGGCACCGGGGCCGTGCTGTGGCTCGCCTCGCTGGCGGTGGAGCCGCCGGCGCGGATGTGGGTGTGGGCGGCGGCCCTCGCGCTCGAGTTCGCGTTCCCGCTGCTCGGCTGGGGCCGGCTGCGCGGCCTGCCGGTCGACCGCGAGCACCTCGAGGAGCGCTTCGGGCTGTTCACGATCATCGTGCTCGGCGAGGCCGTGATCGCGGTGGTCGTCGGCACCGACGTCGCCGAGTGGAAGGGGTCCTCGGTCGCCGCCGCGGTCGTCGGCTTCCTCGGGGCGGTCACCCTGTGGTGGATCTACTTCGACTTCCGCTCGTTCTCGTCGGTGCGCGGCGGGCGCTGGCCGTTCGTCGAGTCCTATGGGCACGTGCCGCTGTGGCTGGCGATCACCGCCTACGGCGTCGGCACGAAGCTCGCGATCAAGAAGGCCGACGCGCTGGCCGAGGACCCGGGCGTGCGCTGGGCGCTCTCCGGCGGCGCGGCCCTGTTCCTGCTGGCGATCGCCGCCTTCCACGTGGCCTCCGGCGGTCGCGAGCCGAAGACGATCGCCGCGGCACGGGTGCTGGCCGCCACGGGGCTGATCGCGCTCGCGGCGGGCGCGGCGGGCCTGAAGCTCGTCTCGCTCGTGATCATCGTCGTGCTCGTGCTGCTGGTGGCGCTGCTGCTCGAGACGCTCAGCGTGCGCGACCGGGGGCGGCTCGCCCTCTCGCGCCTCGCGGCGCTCACCGAGCCGCCCGAGCCGGTCTTCCGGCTCCCGCCGCGGACGCCCGCCGGCCCCGCGTGAGGCCGGACCCCGCGCGGCTCCGCGCTCAGCGCACGATCCGGAACGCGGCCGAGACCGCTCGCCCGGAGATCCCCCCGGCGCTCGGCGTCGCGCTGAGGCGGTACCGGCCCGGGGCGAGGGCCCTGCCGCCGATGCGGCCGGTGAAGCGCAGCGCGTTCCGGCTGGCCGTGTCGGACCGGGTGAAGCCGCCCGGAACGCGCGCGAGCCGCGTGCAGCGCGGGGCACGGCGGGTGCGGCGCGTCGGCGCGCCGCAGCGCCGGCCGACCCGGCGCCCCGGCAGGCGGCGCGCGACGGTGAACCGCGTGGTGGCCGCCCGCGAGGTCGTGTAGGTGACCCGGGCACCCGTGTCGCGCGCAACGCTCGCGCCGCGGCGCGCGGCGGCGAACGAGGCGGGCGTGATGCGCAGCGCGGTGATCACCGGCGCGCCGCCGGCACCGGCCGCGGCGGGGGTCACGGTGATCGTCCTCACCGCGGTGCTCGTG
>JALOLQ010000202.1 GCA_025455895.1 Solirubrobacteraceae bacterium | reverse complement strand
AAATAAACAACATAATACATACACGATACATACACGAGAACATACTAGTCCTCTACCGATATCACTGCAGACTAGAGAAGCTGCGCGAGCGCGCGCGCCAGAGCCTCGAGGCACATCCCGACGGCATCGACGAGGCCGCGTTCGCGCGGCTTGCGGAGCTGATGCGCTACGCCGGCGGCACCTACGACGATCCGAGGACCTACGGCGAGCTGTCCGCGGCGCTCACCGGGTGCGTGCGCCCCGTGCACTACCTGGCGATCCCGCCCGACCTCTTCGGCAACGTCGTCGGCCACCTGGGGAACGCGGGCCTGGCCGAGCAGGGGCGGGTCGTGGTCGAGAAGCCGTTCGGCCGCGACCTCGCCTCGGCGCGGGCGCTGAACGCCTCGCTGCTCGAGGTCTTCCCGGAGCAGCGCGTCTACCGGATCGACCACTTCCTGGGGAAGTCGGCCGTCGACAACATCCTCTTCTTCCGCTTCGCCAACACGTTCCTCGAGCCGATCTGGAACCGCCAGTACGTCAAGCAGATCCAGATCACGATGGCCGAGGACCTCGACGTCGCCAACCGCGGCTCGTTCTACGACGACGTCGGGGCGATCCGCGACGTCGTCGAGAACCACCTCTTCCAGGTGCTCACGCTGCTGGCGATGGACCCGTTCCCCGGCCACCACGACGAGGCGCTGCGCAAGGAGAAGGCGCGCTTCCTGCGCGGCGTGCGCACGCTGCGCCCGAGCGACGTGGTGCTCGGGCAGTACCGCGGCTACCGCGGGACCGAGGGCGTCGACCCGGCCTCGACCACCGAGACCTACGCGGCCGTGCGCCTGCGCGTGGACACCTGGCGCTGGGCCGACGTGCCGATCCTGCTGCGCGCGGGCAAGTGCCTGCCCGTGAAGGCCACCGAGATCATCCTCGAGCTGAAGAAGCCGCCCGAGAAGCTCTTCCCCAAGCAGCATCCGCACGGCAACCGGCTGCGCTTCCAGATCGACCCGGAGGTGCTGATCGCGATCGAGGTCCAGGCGCGCCGCGGCGACGTCGAGGACTTCGAGGTCGAGGACATCGAGCTGCTGGCGATGCGGCGCACCGCCCATCAGATCCCGCCCTACCAGCGCCTGCTCACCGGGGCGCTGCAGGGCGACCACGACCTGTTCGCCAGCGAGCAGACGATCGAGGAGGCCTGGCGGATCGTGGACCCGGTCCTCGACCGCGCCGAGCAGCCGCACGTCTACGAGCCGGGCACCTGGGGCCCGGCCGAGGCCGAGCGGCTGACCCCCAACCACCACTGGTTCACGCCGCACGTCCGCGGCGCGGACCTCTCCCACCCCGCCGACGCCAAGCCCGAGTCCCGCAGGAGGAGCTCGTGAACCCCACCGCCGCCCTGAACGCCGCCGGCCAGAGCCTGTGGCTCGACAACATCACCCGCACGATGCTCGACGACCAGACGCTCGCCGGGTATCTCGACGAGCTCTCGGTCACCGGGCTCACCTCGAACCCGACGATCTTCGAGAAGGCGATCGGCGCGGGCGACGCCTACGACGACCAGATCGCCGAGGTCGGCGCGGACGGGTCGCTGAGCGACGAGCAGGTGTTCTTCGCCCTCGCGATCGACGACCTCCGGCGCGCCGCGGACCTGTTCGCCGAGGTCCACGAGCGCACCGCGCACGCCGACGGGTTCGTCTCGCTCGAGGTCTCGCCGGAGCTCGCGTTCGACACCGAGGCGACCGTGGCGCAGGCCCGTGAGCTGTACGCGCGGATGGAGCGCCCGAACGTGTTCATCAAGATCCCCGGCACGCCCGAGGGGCTGCCCGCGATCACCCGGGCGATCCACGAGGGGATCCCGGTGAACGTCACGCTGCTGTTCGACAGCGCGCACCACCTCGCCGCCGCCGATGCGTGGATGGCGGGGATCGAGCGGCGGATCGCCGACGGTCTGCCCCCGGACGTGCCGTCGGTGGCCTCGCTGTTCATGAGCCGCTGGGACGTGAAGGCCAACCCCGAGCTGCCCGCGGAGCTCCGCAACCGGCTCGGCCTGGCGATCGGCGGGCGCGCGTACGTGGCGTACGGGGAGCTGCTCGCCTCGCCGCGCATGCAGCGCCTGATGAACGCCGGCGCGCGGCCCCAGCGCCTGCTCTGGGCGAGCACGGGGACCAAGGACCCGGACGCGAGCGCCACGCTCTACATCGACGGGCTCGCCTCCCCGTACACGGTCAACACGATGCCCGACGGGACGCTGCACGCGTTCGCCGGCCACGGCGCCGCGCCGCCGGCGCTGCTGCCCCCGGGCGGCGGCGACGCGGAGGACGTGCTCGCCGCCGTCGCCCGGGCCGGGGTGGACGTGGCGGCCTACGCCGCGGACCTCCAGCGCGCGGGCGCCGCCGCGTTCGTCGACAGCTGGCACGCGCTGCTGGCGACGATCGCCGGCAAGCGCGCGGCCGTCACCGCCGGAGGCTGAGATGCCCGCTCCCGTGCGCGCGCTCGACACGCTGCCGTCCTGGCCGGCGCTGCGCGAGCACGCGGCCGCGCTCGCCCCGCAGACGCTGGCCGGCCTCTTCGCCGCCGACCCCGGGCGCGCGGACGCGCTGCGCTTCGAGGCCGACGGGCTGCTGCTCGACCTCTCGCGCCAGCGGCTGACGCCCGAGACGCTCACCCGGCTCGTGGCGCTCGCGCGCGAGGCCGGGCTCGAGGAGCGCATCGCCGCGATGTTCGCCGGCGAGCACCTGAACGTCTCCGAGGACCGCGCGGTGCTGCACGTCGCGCTGCGGGCCGCCCGGGGCACGCGGATCGTCACCGCCGGCGAGGACGTCGTGCCCGGCGTGCACGCGGTGCTCGACCGGATGGCGGCGTTCGCCGAGCGCGTGCGCTCGGGGGCCTGGACGGGGGCGACCGGGAAGCCGATCCGCGCCGTCGTGAACATCGGGATCGGCGGCTCGCACCTGGGCCCGGAGATGGCGGCGATCGCGCTCGCCGCCGAGACCCCGGACGACCTCGAGCTGCGCTTCCTGTCGAACGTCGACGGCAGCGACGCGTGGCGGGCGATGCGCGGACTCGACCCGGCCCAGACGCTCGTGATCGTCGCGTCGAAGACGTTCACGACGCTCGAGACGATGACCAACGCGCGCACGGTGCGCGACTGGATCACCGGGGCGCTCGGCCCCGACGCGGTCGCGAAGCACATGGTCGCCGTCTCCACGAGCGAGGAGCGCGTGCGCGCGTTCGGGATCGACCCCGAGAACATGTTCGGCTTCTGGGACTGGGTCGGCGGGCGCTACTCGATGGACTCGGCGATCGGGCTGTCGACGATGATCGCCATCGGGCCGCCGGCGTTCGGGGAGCTGCTCGCCGGCTTCCGCGCCGTCGACGAGCATCTGCGGTCGGCGCCGCTGGAGGAGAACCTGCCCGTGCTCATGGGCCTCGTCAGCGTCTGGAACCGCAATCTGCTCGGCCTGCCGACCGTCGCCGTGCTGCCCTACGCCCAGGAGCTGGCGCGCTTCCCCGCCTACCTCCAGCAGCTCGAGATGGAGAGCAACGGCAAGCACGTGATGGCGGACGGCACCCCCGTGCGCTGGGCGACCTCACCGGTGCTGTGGGGCGAGCCGGGCACGAACGGCCAGCACTCGTTCCACCAGCTCCTGCACCAGGGCACCGAGGTCGTGCCGGCCGAGCTGATCGCGTTCACGCAGCCGCGCCACGACCTCGGCGACCATCACGACCTGCTGCTGGCGAACCTGCTCGGCCAGGCCGAGGCGCTGGCCTTCGGCCGCAGCGCCGACGAGCTGCGGGCCCTCGGCAGCCCCGAGGAGCAGATCGCGCACCGGGTCTGTCCCGGGGACCGCCCGAGCTCGGTGCTGCTCGTCGACGGCCCGATCACGCCCCACGCCCTCGGGCGGCTCGTGGCGCTCTACGAGCACCGCGTCCTCACCGAGGGCGTGCTGTGGGGGATCGACTCGTTCGACCAGTGGGGGGTCGAGCTCGGGAAGGTCCTGGCGACCGCGGTCGCCGCCGAGCTCACGGCGCCGGAGCCGCCGGAACTCGCGCACGACCCGGCGACGAACGCGCTGATCGCGCGGCTGCGCGCCGCGCGCGGGCGGGCGTAGCCGGTCAGCCGCTCGTCGCGTACGGCTCGGCCCCGGCCTGGGGCGCGGCCTCGGGCGCCGGCGCGACGCCCATCGCCTCGGAGGCCGAGGCGGCCTGCTCGATGATCCCGGCGACCGTCGCCGCCGGGAT
>JALOLQ010000201.1:6559-10367 GCA_025455895.1 Solirubrobacteraceae bacterium | reverse complement strand
GTTGAGGTAGCGCCCGCGCACCTTGACCTTCGCGCCGGGCGCCGCCGGCTCGAGCACGTCGCACACGTCGCGCATCGAGGTGACGGGCGTGCCCTCGATCTCGGTCACGAGGTCGCCGAAGACGATGTCCGCCCGCTGCGCCGTCGAGTCGGTGTCGCTGGCGAGCACGAACATCCCGTCGACGCCCTCCTGCTCGAGCCGCGCCTGCGTGCGCGCCCCGAGCTCGGCGCGGCCGTCGGCCTTCCAGCTCTCGTCGCCCGCGAAGACCTCGGCCACGGGCACCGCGGCGAGCGGCGCGAGGCTCCAGCCCGCGTTCGCGCGGTCACGCCCGGCGCGCAGCGCCGGCAGGAAGCGCTTGGCGTGGTTCACGGTGATCGCGTAGTACTGGCCCTGCACGGCGCGCCCGGACTGCTCGGTGTTCGCGAGCGTGTTGATGCCGACGAGCCGGCCGTCGTCGTCCACCAGCGGCCCGCCCGAGTTGCCCGGGTTGACCGGCGCCTGGTGCTGGATCGTCGCCGCGTAGCGCGGGAGCGACGCGTCGGGCTCGGCGGCGACGTCGACCGAGGAGACGGTCCCGTCGGTCGCGATGACCCGCTGACGGGCGCGGTCCTCGAACGACGTCGGATAGCCGAGCGCGGTGACGTGCTGGCCGGGCTTCACCGAGGCCGAATCGCCGAGCTCGAGCGCGCGCAGCCCGGGCGTCGGCTCGGTGAACGCCAGCAGCGCGAGGTCCTCGCACGGCGCCCGCCCGACGACCCGCATCGGGCCCTCCGTCGCGGCCCGGTCACCGGCGCGCCCGCGCAGGGCGGTGGCGCCGGCGATCACGTGATCGTTCGTCAGCACCAGCCCGCGGCGCGCGTCGAGCACGAACCCGGTGCCCGACGGCGCGCCGTCCCCGCGCCGGCCCGAGATCTGCACGACGCTGGGCCGCGTCTCCTCGATCAGCGCCTCCTCGGAGAAGGGCTCCTCGTCGCTCCCGCACCCGGCGACGCCGGGCAGGGCGAGGCCGAGCAGGAGCAGGGCCGCAACGGTGGGGGGACGCAGCATGGGAGGCCTCCGCGGGGAGCCGACGACGATGCCTGGAGGATCGCGCGCGAGCCCGCGCCCGATCATCCGGGACTTCCCGCACGGCTGCGCGGGTGCGGACCGGGCGACGCCGGGCCGCACCCGCGCGAAATACTGCCCTCCATGGCAGCCCCCGGTCCGCGCACCACCCCCGAGATCGCGATCGTCGGCGCCGGGATGTCCGGCGTGCTGCTGGGCATCCGCCTGCGCGAGGCGGGGATCGAGTCGTTCACGATCTACGAGAAGGGCGAGGAGATCGGCGGCACCTGGCGGGACAACACCTACCCGGGCCTCGCCTGCGACATCCCCTCGCGCTTCTACTCGTACTCGTTCGCGCCGAACCCGGAGTGGACGCGCCTGTACTCCCCCGGCCCGGAGATCCAGGACTACCTGCTGAAGATCACCGACCGCTACGGGATGCGCGAGCACATCCGCTTCGGCATCGAGATCGCCGACGTGCGGTTCGACGAGCAGCGCGAGCGCTGGCAGATCACCACGACCTCCGGCGAGCGCACGGACGCGGACCTCGTCGTCTGCGCCACCGGCCTGCTGCACCACCCGCGCTACCCGCAGATCGAGGGCCTCGAGACGTTCGCCGGGGCCTGCTTCCATTCGGCGCGCTGGGACCACGAGGTCCCGCTCGACGGCCGCCGGATCGGCATCATCGGCACCGGCTCGACCGGCGTGCAGCTGACCTCCGACCTGGCCTACCGCGCCGGGCGCCTCGACCTCTTCGCGCGCACGCCGCAGTGGGTGTTCCCGGCGCCGAACCCCGAGTACCCGCGCCCGCTGCGCGCGCTGCTGCAGCGCTTCGCGGGCCTCAACCGGCCGGGCTACTGGTTCTGGGGGCGCTTCATGAAGTACGGGATCGGCCGCGCGGTCGTCGAGGAGGGCCCGCAGCGCCGCCTCGCCGACCGGATGTGCCGCTGGAACCTCTCGCGCGTGAAGGACCCGGAGCTGCGCGCGAAGCTCACGCCGCAGGACCAGCCGATGTGCAAGCGGATGATCGTCTCCCCGCGCTACTACGACGCCGTCCAGCAGCCGTGCGTGGACGTCATCACCGAGCGCATCGAGCGCGTCGAGCCGCAGGGCGTGCGGACCGCGGACGGCGTGCTGCACGAGCTCGACGTGCTCGTCCTGGCGACCGGGTTCGACGCCCACGCCTACATCAAGCCGATCGAGCTGACCGGCCCCGGCGGGCGCACGCTCGACGAGGCCTGGGCGGACGGCGTGCGCGCCTACCGGACCGTCGGCGTCGCCGGGTTCCCGAACCTCTTCTTCATGCTCGGCCCGCACAGCCCGGTCGGCAACCAGTCGCTGATCCGCGTCGCCGAGGACCAGGCGTCGTACATCGTCCAGTGGGCCCGCCGGATCCGCGACGGCGAGGTGCTGCGCGCCGCGCCCACCCAGGAGGCGACCGACGCCTACAACGACGCGATGCGCGCGCAGATGCCGCAGACCGCCTGGCTCAGCGGCTGCCAGAGCTGGTACCTGGGCAAGGACGGCTTCCCCGAGCTGTGGCCCTGGCGGCCCGAGCGCCACGAGGAGATGCTCGCCGAGCCCGATCTGTCGGAATTCGATGTGGTGGCGCCCGGGCGGTGAACCGGGATAGGGTCGGTCCATGGCCCTGCGCAGCAACGCCAAGCTCGACCTGCTCGCCCGCGTCCCGCTGTTCGCGGACTGCTCGAAGCAGGACCTGAAGACGATCTCCGCGCTCGCCGAGGAGACCGACTTCCGCGACGGCAAGCGCTTCATCACCGAGGGCGAGGTCGGCAGCGAGTTCTTCATCCTCGTGGAGGGCACGGCGAAGGTCACGCGCCGCGGGCGCCGGGTCGGCGAGCTCGGCCCCGGGGAGTGGGCGGGCGAGATGGCGCTGCTGACCGACGCGCCGCGCAGCGCGACGGTGACGGCCACCTCCCCGCTCGTCGTCCTCGTGATCACGCGCGGCTCGTTCAAGCGCGTGCTCGGCGAGCATCCGCGGATCGCCCAGAAGCTGCTGGCGACGCTGGCCGCGCGGCTCGCCCACGACGCGCGGGCCTGAGGATCTCGCGCCGCGCGTGAAGCTCAGGCGCGCGAGCGCTGCCGGCGCTCGCCCAGGCGCCGGAACAGGTGCAGCGTCTTGAGGCCGGCGGTGGGCACGAGGTCGCTCGTACGGATCAGCAGCGCCCGGTAGCCGGGCATCGACTTGACGATCCGGTTGCCGTCGAGCAGGTCGACGGCGGCGTCCGCGACCTTCTCGGCGCCGAGCAGCCCGAACCCGGAGAAGAGCAGCGCCGCCTCGGGGTCGTCCTCGACGTCGCGGACCATCTGCGTGTCGGCCGCGTCCGGGCACAGCGCGTGCGCGCGGATCGGGATCCCGGCCTCGTCCAGGTCCCCCTGGAGGCTCGTGGTGATGCTCTTCACGGCGGCCTTCGTGGCGGCGTAGACCCCGAGGCCGGGGACCGGGCCGAAGGCGGACATCGAGGCGATGTTGAGGATGTGGCCGCCCCCGCCGCCGCGCATCTGCTCGACCGCCACGCGGGAGCCGTGGAGCACGCCGAGGACGTTCACGCGCACCGTGCGCTCGACCTCCTCGTCGCTGAGGTCCCAGACCTTCCCGGCGTAGGCGACGCCGGCGTTGTTGACCCAGACCCGCAGCGGGCCGTACTCCGTCGCGGCGGCCGCGGCCGCGCGGTGGCTCTCGGGGTCGCGGGCGTCGGCGGCGATCCCGCGCGCCCCCGCGCCGAGCCGCTCGGCGGCGGCC
>JALOLQ010000201.1:0-6528 GCA_025455895.1 Solirubrobacteraceae bacterium | reverse complement strand
GTCGGTGATCACGACGCTGTAGCCGCGGTCCAGCAGCGCGCGGGCGATCTCGAAGCCGAACCCGCGGGCGCCGCCGGTCACGACCGCGGCGCGCCCCTCACTCGTCGTCGCGTCCATGCCCGCCAGTCTCGCCGATCACGCGCCGCCGCGCGCGCCGGCGAAGAGCGCGGCGACCTCGGGGGTCATCGCGTAGTCGGTGCCGCCGTCGTCGCGCGCGGTGGTCGTGATCGGGAACTCGCGGCCGAGCTTGCGGCACCAGCGCCCCGGCCACGCCAGCACGCCGGCGAGCCCGTGGGCGCCCTTGTCGAGCCCGAGCCGGGCGGCGAGCTCGTTGCCCGAGTGGCGCTCGCCCGGCGCGGCGGCCAGGAGGTCGAAGAGCTCGCGCGCGGGATCGGACAGGCGGCGGTAGAGCCACCCGGCGTCCTCGGCGTCGTCCTCGGTCCACGGCCGGCGCTCGCGGTGGCCGTGGCCCCAGGGCCCGCCGCCGCGGGGCCCCGGCGGGCCGAAGCCCGTCCGGGGCGGCCCGGAGCCGGGCGGCGAGGCCAGGAACGCGGCGAACCAGAGGTAGAACTCGGGGACGCGGTCCTCCGGGACCTCGACCGTGACCGGCTTGTCGGCCATCTCAGGCGGCCGTCTCGGCCTGCTCGGCGGGCCGGCAGCGCCGGCCGCGTCCGCGGCGCCCGTGGCAGCGCCGCCCGCGCGGGCCGCGCAGGTCCTCGTTCCCGACGCGGGCGTCCCAGCGGGCCGCCGCCTCCAGGAAGCGCTGGTGGAAGCGCTCGAACTGCTCGACGCGGTGCGCGGGCACCGTGACGGTGATCTCGCGGAGCTCCTCCGCGGGGTCCTGCTCGGGGGTCGTGTCGTTCGTCGACATGACGCTCCTTCCGTTGTCTTTCCTTGCTTACGGAGATAAGTATAGCTAAGTATTTGCTTGAGTCAAGCCGGCGGCCTGACGGCTCCCCCGGCGGCCCGCGCCGCTACGGTCCCGCGACGATGTCCACCCTCTCCCGGCGTGAGCTGCTCACCCGCGGCGCCGCCCTCGGCGGCGCGGTCGCCGCGGGCGGCGTGCTGGCCGCCTGCGGCGGCGGTGGCGCACCGCCGCGCGGACCACGGGTCGTCGTCGTGGGCGCCGGCCTGGCCGGCCTCGTCTGCGCCCGGCGGCTCTCGGCGGCCGGGCTCCGCGTCACCGTCATCGAGGCCCAGCAGCGGATCGGCGGGCGCTGCTGGTCGACGCGCCGGATCGCGCCGGGCGTCGTCGGCGAGCACGGCGGCGAGCTGATCGACACCGGGCACGCCCGGATCCGCGCGCTGGCCGCCGAGCTGGACGTGCCGCTCACCGACCTGCTCGCCGCCGACGCCGAGGCGGGCGGCGAGCGCGAGGTGCTCGAGCTCGGAGGCCGGCGCCGGCGCCGGGCGCTGGTCGCGGCCGGCGCGGCGCCCGCGCTCGCCCGGCTCGAGGCCGAGGCCGAGCGCATCGGCTCCTACCGCTGGGATCGCGCGGGTGCCGCGGCGCAGGCGTTCGACGAGCGCTCGGCGGCCGACTGGATCGCGGCGAACGTCGACGGCGGGGCGCGCTCGGCGCCCGGGCGCCTCATGACCGTGGACCTGACGGGCGCCTTCGGGCTCGACCCCCAGGACCTCAGCGCGATCGCCCTGCTGCAGCTCTACACCGGCCCCGACGCCGGCCCCGAGGAGCGCTTTCGCGTGCGCGGCGGCGCCGACCAGCTCCCGCGCCGCCTCGCCGCCCAGCTCGACGAGCGCGCGCTGCGCGTCGGCACCGCGCTCGCGGCGCTGCGGCGCCGCCCCGACGGCCGCTACGACGTCGTCCCCGACCGCTACCGCCGGCCGCTGCTCGCCGACGCCGTCGTGCTCGCGCTGCCGCTCCCGGCGCTGCGCGAGGTGGACCTCGGCGCCGCGGGGATCGCGCCGCGCACGCGGCGGATGATCGACGAGCTGGGCATGGGGACGAACGCGAAGCTCCTCCTCGGCCTCGACCGCCGCACCCCGGCGTTCGCCGACTGGAGCGGCGAGCTCAGCTCGGACGAGCCGGTGCTCCAGACGTGGGACACCGCGCTCGGCCAGCCCGGCGAGCAGGGGCTGCTCACGGTGTTCACCGGCGGGCGTGCCGGGCGCGAGCTGCCGGGCGGCGCCGCGCACGCCGAGGCGCCCGCGGGGCTCGTCGCCGACGTGCTCGAGCGCCTCGAGCCCGTGGCCCCCGGCATCACGGCGGCCTACACCGGCCGCGCCTGGCTCGACGCCTGGGCGCGCGACCGGTGGACGGGCGGCTCCTACGCCGCCTTCGGCCCCGGGCAGGTCACCCGCTTCTGGGGCCTGGGCGCGCGGCCGTCGGGCCGCGTCGTGTTCGCGGGCGAGCACACGTCGACCCGCGCGCAGGGCTACCTCGAGGGCGCGGTGGAGAGCGGCGAGCGCGCGGCGCGCCAGGTGGGCGCCCTGCTCGGCGTCAGCTGACGGCGGCCTCTTCGGCCTCGCCGGCCGGCCGCGCCCCGTTCGCCGAGCCGGCGGCCGCGGCGCCCCGGGGCTTCGCGCGCTTCGGCGCCCGCTTCGCGCGCGGCGCGGGCACGAGCTCGAGCAGCTCCTCGTAGGCGTGCTGGACCTCGTCGGCGAGGAACCAGACGTCCGGCACCTCCTCGCGGTCGCCGACGATGCCGAAGTCGATCCGGTCGCGGTAGCTGATGATCGTGAGGTTCAGGCCCATCCCGTCGGTGATCACGCTGAGCGGGAAGTTCGCCTCCAGCTGCGCGCCCGCGCAGTAGAGCGGCACCGGGGAGCCGGGCACGTTCGAGATCACGACGTTCAGCGGCGGGTTCAGGCGCCCGGAGCCCGCGACGCCGAGCAGCGTCTTCGCCGTGCGGCTCAGCAGCGCCGGCGGGATGCCCTCGTTCGCCTCCTGGATGAGCATCCGCGGCGTGAGCTCGTGGCGGGCCTTGGACTGGCTGAGGTACTCGTGCGCCTCCTGCACGCGCCGCGCGGGGTCGTGCTGGTTGGTCGGGATCGGCACGGTCATCATCGAGACGCGGTTGCCGAACGTCCCGAACTCCTCGGGCAGGCGCACCGAGATCGGGATCATCGCCAGCAGCGGGTCGGTCGGCAGCTCGTCGTGGGTGAGCAGCCATTCGCGCAGCGCCGCGGCGGTGATCGTGACGATCACGTCGTTGACGGTCACCCCGAAGTGGTTCTTGATCCGCTTGACCTCGGAGAGCGAGATCGTCGTGAGCGCCACGCGCCGGTGCGCCGAGATCCGGCGGTTGAGGCTCGTGCGCGGCGCGAGCAGGCGCTCGCCGTGCAGCTCCTCGCCCCCGGGCAGGCGGTTCGAGACCGCCCGCGCCGCCGAGGCGACGGTGTTGACGCCCGGCACGCTGCGCAGGGTCGGGACGAGGTCGAGGTTCGGCAGCGTCCCGGGGAGCTTGCGCAGGAAGCGCGCGGTGTGCCGCGGGGTGGCGGTGAGCCCGCGCGCGAACAGCTCGGCGCTGCCGGGGTGCGAGTCGCGCTCGCGGTCGGGGTCCGGCGGCGGGATCTCGCGCCCGGTCGGCTCGAGGTCCAGCAGCGTCACGAGGATCTCGGCGCCGGAGAGGCCGTCGAGCGCCGCGTGGTGGACCTTCGTCAGCAGCCCGAGCTTGTCGCCGTCCACCCCGTGGATGAGGTACATCTCCCACAGCGGCCGCGAGCGGTCGAGCCGGCGCTCGAAGATCCGCGCGGTCTGCTCGGCGAGCTGGCGGCGGTCGCCCGGCGCGGGCAGCGCGAGTTCGCGCACGTGGTAGTCGAGGTCGACCTCCTCCTCGTCCTTCCAGTACGGATGGTCGAGGCTGAACGGCACCTTGACCAGCCGCCAGCGGAACGGCGTGAGCAGGTGCAGCCGCTCGCGCAGCAGCCCCTTGAGGTCGTCGAGCGTCACCTGCCCGCCGGGCGCGGTGCTCGGGTCGTAGATCGCCACGCTTCCCACGTGGCCATGGGTCCGGTCGTTCTCGAGCGCCAGGAACTGGGCGTCGAGGGCGGTCAGCTGTCTCATCCTCTGCTCCTCCGGCCGCCGGGGTCGCGGCTCGTCATGGGCAGACTACGCGCCCGCGCGCCGCGTGTCCTCCGAGCCTTATGACCGTCAGAGACGATCCGCGGACGGCGACTGCCTGTCGCCGGCCCTCCGCGCTTCACCGGTGCTGCGATTCCCCGCCTGCGGGCGGGTCGTCGCGGGAACGGCCCGCGGAAGTTGCATTCGCAACGATTTTGCCGTAAAATCCGACACCTGGAATCGGATATGGAACCCACGCTGAACATCACCACGAACCTTCCCGACGAAGTCCGCGAGCCGACCACGGTCGCGGATCCCGTCGATCAGCTGCTGCGGCGCGCGTCGCAGTACCGCCTGCTGCGCCCGAACGAGGAGCTGGCGCTCGCCAAGCGCATCGAGCGCGGCGACCTGCGCGCCAAGGAGCTGCTGATCAACTCGAACCTGCGCCTGGTCGTGTCGATCGCCCGCCGCTACCAGGGGCTCGGGCTCGGCATGTCCGACCTCGTGCAGGAGGGCATGATCGGCCTCATCCGCGCGGCGGAGAAGTTCGACTACCGCAAGGGCTTCCGCTTCTCGACCTACGCGACGCTGTGGATCCGCCAGGCGATCCAGCGCGGCCTGGACAACACGGCCCGCACCGTCCGCCTGCCGGCGAACGTCGCCCAGCAGACCCGCAAGGTGGACCGCGTCGCGGCCGACCTCGCGGCGAAGCTCGAGCGCGACCCGACGCCGGAGGAGATCGCCGCCGAGACGGGCTTCGAGCCCGACGAGGTGGAGCGCCTGCGCAAGCTCGACTCGCGCCCCGCGAGCCTCGACGCGCGCGTCGGCGACGACGACTCGGCCTCGCTCGGCGAGCTGCTCGACAGCAACGCGCCGACCCCCGAGGAGGAGGTCGGCCAGGACGACGTCGCCGCCCAGCTCGACAAGGCGCTCGCGGAGCTGCCGGCCGAGGAGCGCCAGGTCATCGAGCTGCGCTTCGGCCGTCGCGGCGAGCAGCCGCACACGGCCGCGCAGGCGGGCCGCAAGCTCGGCGTCAGCACCGCCGAGGCCCAGCGCCTGGAGCAGCGCGCCCTCGACCGCCTCGCGCGGCTCGAGCGCGTCAACGCGCTGCGCGAAGCCGCGTAGGCTCCGCCCCCTCTTTCGACGTGCGAGCGCCCGGGTTCCCCCGGGCGCTCGTCGTTGCGGGACTCGCTCAGCCGCGGACGGTCACCCGCACCGTGCGGCTGTGCCCGTCGGCGAACGGATGGTCCGGCCGCGGCGGGACGCGCAGGCGGAAGCGGTAGGTGACGGTGGCGCCGACCGTGGCGGTGAAGCGGTAGCTCGTGCGCCAGCGACCGCGCCGGTCGGCCCGCAGGCCCTCGGTGCGGACCGGCTGCCAGCGGCCCTTGAGCGGGTTGAACCCCTGGAGCTCGAGCTCGCGCCCGCCCGCGGGCACCCGGCCGCCGCGCAGGCGCCCGGAGAAGACGACCGCCTGGCCGTTGCGCACCCGCGCCCGGCTGACGCGGATCGTCGCCTCGGCGGGCACCGCGAGCCGCAGGATGCGGCTGTGCGCGCCGATCGCGCGGTCGGT
This sequence comes from Solirubrobacteraceae bacterium, assembly GCA_025455895.1. GTDB lineage: Bacteria > Actinomycetota > Thermoleophilia > Solirubrobacterales > Solirubrobacteraceae > F1-60-MAGs163. Next base: position 937 of record JALOLQ010000201.1, on the reverse strand, counting down.
CGAGGGCACGGCGAGGCGCACGCGGCGGCTCGGCCCGGAGCCGAGCCGGGTGCGCACCCGGCCGGCGTCGTCGCTGACGAGCACGGCGCGCACGCGCCAGTCGCCGGCGGCGATCCGCTCGTGGACCTCGACCCGCCGGCCCGTGACCGGGCGGCCCTCGAGCGTCAGCACGCGTCCGTGGAGCGCGACCGGGCGGCCGAGCCGCGCGGTGACGCCCGCGGCGCCCGCGCCGAGCGCGGCGTCGACGACGGTCACGTCGCGCAGCGGGAGGCGCAGACGCCCGCCGCGGTCGGGCGCGGCGTCGATCAGCCCGGTGTTGCCGGCGCAGTCGCGCACGCGGAAGCGCACCTCGTAGTCGCCGGCGGCCAGCTCGTCGTCCGGCACGGCGGCCGAGACGACGCGGCGCTCGACGCGCGCGCGGACGCTCGTCCAGCGCGCCGCGCCCACGCGGCGCAGCTCGAGCACGGCGTCGGCGACGCAGTCCTCGGCGACGGCGGCGCTGAGCACGTGCGGGGCGAGCGCCGAGCGCTCGCGCGGGGTGCCGGTCGGCGCGGCGCGGTCGACGCGGAACGTCGCGCGCTGCGGCGCCCCGGTGTTGCCCGCGGCGTCGGTGGCGCGCACGGTGACGACGTGGTCGCCGTCGTCGAGATCGATCTCGGCGAAGCCCCCGCGCACGCGCAGCGGCGCGCGGTCGTCCACCTGGATCTCGACGAACGCACCGCGCTCGAGCGGCTCGCCCTCGAGCGCACCCGCCATCCCGGAGAGGCCCGGCTGGTCGTCGGCGTCGACGGTGAGCCGCACGTCGCGGCGCAGCCACTCGCCCTCGCGCGAGCGCAGCGGCACGTCGCCGGCGCGCAGCGCGACGTTCGGCGCCGTGCGGTCGATCTTCAGCTCGGCGATGCCCGCCTCGGCCGCGGGGACGCCGGCGCCGCTGATC
>JALOLQ010000200.1 GCA_025455895.1 Solirubrobacteraceae bacterium | reverse complement strand
CACGACGAACGTCGCGCTCCCGCTCGAGCTGATGACGTCGATGTTCATCGCCATGGACCCGCCCAAGCACGACCGGGTCAAGGCGCTCTTCCAGCGCGGCTTCACGCCGAAGCGGATCGCCGAGCACGAGGACGAGATCCGCGCGATCGCGATCCGCGTCCTCGACCGGCTCGAGGGCCGCGAGACGTGTGACCTCGTCGAGGACCTCGCCCAGCCCGTGGTCTCGCGCGTGATCGGGAGCTTCATGGGGCTGCCCGAGGAGGACGACGCGCTCTGGGCGAGCCTCATGAACTCGATCCTCGCGGCGAACGACCCGGACGTGAACCCCGCGGGCATCACCTCCGTCATGGAGCGCGACGTGCCGGAGATCTTCGAGCGCTGCCGGCGGCTGATCGAGGATCGCCGCGCGAACCCGGCGGACGACCTCACGAGCGTGCTCGTGCACGCCGAGGTCGGCGGCGAGACGCTCGAGGAGCACGAGATCGTCATGGGCTTCTTCCTGCTCATGGCCGCGGGCAACGACTCGACCAAGGCGACGTTCTGCAGCGCGATGCGGGCGATCATGGAGGACCCCGAGCAGCGCCGGCTGCTGCTCGACGATCCCGCGCTCGTGCCCGGCGCCGTCGAGGAGGCGCTGCGGATGTTCCCGGCGTTCGCGCACTTCCGGCGCACCGCGACGAAGGACACGACGCTCCTCGGCCAGGAGATCAAGGAGGGCGACAAGGTCGTCATGTGGTACCCGTCCTCGAACCGCGACGAGACGCGCTTCGAGGACCCCGACCACTTCGACGTCCTGCGCAACCCCGAGCACCAGGCGTTCGGCGCCGGCGGCCGGCACTACTGCCTGGGCACCGCGCTGGCGCGGCTCGAGCTGCGGATCCTCATCGAGGAGACGCTGAAGCGCTACCCGGAGATCGCCATCGACGGCGAGCCGGCGTGGGTCGTCTCCGGGTTCGTCAACCAGCTGCGCACGCTGCCGGTGCGGCTCGGGCCGCGGGCCGCATAGGGGGAGCGAGGCTTGCGCGTGCGTCCGCGATGCGCTGAACTTCCACGCATGCGACGGCTCGTGTGGGGGTTGATGCTGATCGTGCTCGCCGTGGCGGCGCTCGCTCCGGCCGCGTCGGCGGCGAGCCCGGCGGAGGGCTTCGAGAAGGTCTTCCCGCGGGCGGCGAAGCTCTGCGAGCGCGCGGATGCGGGCAAACTCGGCAAGGCGCTGAAGCCCGACGCCCGCAAGGTCAAGGCCGCCTGCGCGAAGCTCCGCAAGCGCTACAGCGACGCGCTCGCGCGGTTCGACGCTGCGGCCGCTCCGCTGCGCCAGCAGGCCGCGGACGCCCGCAAGCAGGCGCGGGCGGACTGCCTCCAGGCCCGGCGCAACCGCGACCTCAGCGCCTGCAAGGGCATCACCCAGGCGCTGCGGACCCGCATCGGCGAGATCCGCAACCAGATGCGGCCGCTCTACGAAGCGTTCCGCCAGTCCAACCAGGCGGCCCGCCAGGAGTTCTGGAAGGCGATCCGCAAGCTGCGCGGCGGCAAGGCGCTCAAGCCGGACACCGCCAACGATGCCGCGCCCGCGGATGGCCTTCCGACCGACGCGGAGCTGGACGGCGACGCGGCCTGAGCGCCGCGCTCAGGCCGCCGGCACGCTGAAGCGCACGCGCGTCCCGGCCGCCGCCTCGGCGAGCCAGATCCGCCCGCCGTGCGCCTCGACGATCGCGCGGGCGATCGCCAGGCCCAGGCCGGCGCCGTCCGAGGACCGCGAGGCGTCGCCGCGGGTGAACGGCTCGAAGACGCGCTCGCGCTCGCCCGCGGGGATCCCCGGGCCGGTGTCGGCCACCTCGATCTCCACGGCGCCCGGCGTGCGCGCCGCGCGGACGACGACGCTGCCGTCCGCGGGCGTGTGGCGCACGGCGTTCTGGAGCAGGTTGTAGAGCACGCGCTGGAGCTGCTCGGGATCGGCGTGCGCGGCGCCGAGGTCCGCCGGCAGCTCGGCGCGGACGGCGATCGCGCCCGCGTCGGCCTGCGGGCGCATCGCCTCGACGGCCTCGGCGACGAGCCCCTCGACGTCGACGCGCTCGGCCGTCCAGCGGATGTCCCCGGCCTCGAGCCGCGAGAGCTCGAAGAGGTCGTCGATCAGCGCGCCGAGCCGCCGCACGTGCACGCCGAGCTGGCTCAGGTACTCGCGGCGGCGCTCCTCGGGGATGACCCCGTCCTCGACCGCCTCGGCGAGCAGCCGCAGGTTCGTGACCGGGGTGCGCAGGTCGTGGGAGACGGCGGCGACGAGCTCGCGCCGGGTGCGCTCCTCGGCGGCCAGGCGCTCCTCCATCGCCTGCGCCGAGGCGGCGAGATCGGCGATCTCGTCCCGCGCGCTGGTCGCGAACGCGACGTCGCGGTCGCCCTCGCCGACCGCGCGCAGGCCGTCACGGACCCGGCGCACGTCATCCAGCACCCCGGAGGCGAGCAGCGCCCCGGCCCACCAGCCGAGCACCCCGGCGTAGACGGCGAGCAGCGCGGTGAAGAACGCGTCGTGGTCGCTGACGAACATCCGCAGCGCGAACAGCGCCGTCCCCGCCAGCCACGCGCCGACCGCCACGACGGCGGCGACCGTGAACTGCCGGCGCAGCCCGCCGAGCAGCGCCCGCCGGCGCCCGAGCCAGCTCGCGAGCAGGATCGTCACCACGCCGAGCGGGGCGAGCACGACGAGCGTGTGCTCGGCCGCCACCCTGCCGTAGCCGAGGCCGGCGACCGCGGAGGCGGCGACCGCGAGGCCGAGGACGAGCGCGAGCGAGCGCAGCGTCGAGCGGGCCGCGGCGCTCACGGCGCGAACCGGTAGCCGACGCCCCACACGGTCTCCACGTGCCGCGGGCGGGCCGGGTCGGGCTCGAGCTTCGCGCGCAGGCGGCGCACGTGCACGGTGACCGTCGAGGTGTCGGTGTGGAAGCTCGAGCGCCAGACGTGATCCATGAGCTGGCTGCGCGTGAACACCTGCCCCGGGTGGCGGGCGAGGAACAGCAGCAGCTCGAACTCGCGCTGGGTCAGCGGGAGCTCCTCGTCGCCGCGCACGACGCGCCGCGCGGCGGGCTCGATCCGCAGGTCCCCGAACTCGAGCGGCGGGGCCTCGGCCGGGGCGGGCTCGATCCGGCGCAGCACGGCGTCGACCCGCGCGACGAGCTCGGCGGGCGAGAACGGCTTGACGACGTAGTCGTCGGCGCCCAGGCGCAGGCCGACGACGCGGTCGGACTCCTCGCCGCGCGCGGTGAGCAGGATGATCGGCAGCGGGGCGGCGCGATCGCCGGCGCGCAGGCGGCGCATGACCTCGAGCCCGTCGATGCCGGGCATCATCAGGTCGAGGACGACGAGGTCGGGCGCGCGGTCGGCGACCGCCCGCAGCGCGCTCGCCCCGTCGGGGGCGGTGCGCGTCTCGTAGCCGGCGCTCTGCAGGTAGGCCGAGACGATCTCGGCGATCGTCGGCTCGTCGTCCACGACGAGGACCGATCCGCGCACGTGCCCCTCGTCCATCCGCCCAGTCTCCCAGCGTCCGGGCCGCGCGGCTACGGGACGCGCTTGCCGCTGGCGCGGACGAGCAGCCACAGGCCGCCGAACTCGCGCACGTCGTGGCACAGCGCGAGGCCCGGCCGGTCGTCCACGTAGTAGTAGAGCGGGCGGCCGCGGTAGGTCACCTGGCGGCGGCCGTCGCGGCGCTTCGTCGTGCCCAGCAGGGCGTCGGAGGCCCCGCCGCGCGCCCGCGGGGTGCCGCCCGCGAAGGTCACCGGCCAGGCGCGGGCGCAGTCTCCGTAGCAGACCGAGCGCCGGCCCTTGTCGGCGGTGAAGACGTACAGCGGCATCCCGCGGCCGTCCACGAGAATCTTGCCGAAGCGCCCGACGCTGCGGGTGGTGATGGTGATGCCGGTGCGGGCGGCGCCCGCCTCGGGCGCGCCGGGGGCGGCGGCGATCGGTGCGGCCGGGACGGACGCGGGGGCGGCCACCAGCAGGGCGACGCCGGCCAGCGCGAGCGCGGGCGCGCGGAGTGCGATGCGGATCATGAACGGCAGTGTCGCGGACGGATGTGACGCGGACCTGAACTCCAGCGGCGCCCCGCCAACTGCGTCATCACCTGCGCCCGCGGGTATACGCTCGGCCGGTCGGGGTCGGAGGGGCCCCGCAGGAGAGGAGAGCGGTGATGCGAAGCTGGCTTCGGTTGGTCGTGGGGATGTTCCTCCTCACGCTGGCGGCGGCGGTTCCGG
>JALOLQ010000199.1 GCA_025455895.1 Solirubrobacteraceae bacterium | reverse complement strand
CAAGCAGCTGCTGATGATGGCCGGCTTCGAGCGCTACTACCAGATCGCCCGCTGCTTCCGCGACGAGGACCTGCGCGCCGATCGCCAGCCCGAGTTCACCCAGCTCGACCTCGAGATGGCGTTCGTCGAGGAGGAGGACGTCATCGAGACGATGGAGGCCGTGATGGCCGCCGTCTTCGAGGCGACCGGCTTCCCCGTCCCCCCGACCCCGTGGCCGCGGATGTGCTTCGACGAGGCCGTCGGGCGCTTCGGGATCGACCGCCCCGACACGCGCTTCGGGCTCGAGATCCGCGACGTCGGCGACGAGCTGCGCGGCAGCGAGTTCAAGGTCTTCGAGAGCGTCCTGGGCTCCGGCGGCGTCGTGCGCGCGATCAACGCCGGGCCGCGGGAGATGTCGCGCTCGGAGCTCGAGGGCCTCAACGACGTGGTCCGCATCCACGGCGCGAAGGCCGTCGCCCCGATCTACGCGGGGGACGGCGGCTGGACCGGCAATCTCGCGAAGTTCTTCACCGCCGAGCAGATCGCGGCGGCGAACGCGAAGCTCGAGGCGAGCGACGGCGACCTGCTGCTGTTCGTCGCCGACGCCGAGAAGGTCGCCGCGGCCTCGCTCGGCGGCCTGCGCCTGCACCTCGGCGAGCGCTTCGGGCTGATCCCCGAGGGCCGCCATGACCCGCTCTGGATCGTGCAGTTCCCGATGTTCGAGCGCGACGAGGGCGGGATGCATCCGCGCTGGGCGGCGCTGCACCACCCGTTCACGGCCCCGAGCGGGGATCTCGACGACCCCGAGCACCTGCTCTCGCGCGCCTACGACCTCGTGCTCGACGGCGTCGAGATCGGCGGCGGCTCGATCCGCATCCACACCCCGGAGGTCCAGCAGGCCGTGTTCGACCACCTCGGGCTGCCCGAGGCCGAGGCACGCGAGCGCTTCGGGTTCCTGCTCGACGCGCTGAAGTACGGCGCGCCGCCGCACGGCGGGATCGCGATGGGCATCGACCGGATCGTGGCGATCATCTGCGGGCTGGACTCGATCCGCGACGTGATGGCGTTCCCCAAGACGGCGACCGGCGGCGACCCGCTCACCGGCGCCCCGGCTCCGGTCGACGCCCCGCAGCTCAAGGAGCTGGGGCTGAAGTCGCTGGCGCCGCCGCCCGCCGCCGGCTGAGGCTGAGCGCTCAAGCCCGGCGGCCGAGCGGCCGATGGGGGGACCGTGGAGAAGATCTCCCCGCCTCTCCGGATCGCGCTCGCCGCGGTCGTGCTGCTCGCCGTGGTGTGGTTCGTCGCGCTGCGGCCCAAGGCGCCGGCCGAGGAGCCGCCGCTGCCCGCCGCCCCCGGCGTCGCCGGCCTGACGAGCGACGTCCAGAAGGCCCGTGACGCCAAGGAGGCCGCCGACGCGGCCGCCGCCGCGGCGCAGAAGGCCGCCGGCGGTGAGGGCGAGGCCGCCGCGGCCACGAACGGGACCGACAAGGCCGCCGCCGCGACGAACGGGACCGAGAAGGCCGCCGCCGCGACCAACGGGACCGAGAAGGCCGCCGCGGTGCAGACGCCCGCCGGCACCGCCGTCGCCGTCGAGAAGCCGGCCGCGACGAGGCCGGCCGCCGCCGCGAAGCCCAAGGCGCCGGTGGATCCCGCCGCGCCGCTGGTCGGTGCGCTGCGCCAGGGCCGCGTCGTGATCCTCGTCTTCCGCAACGCCTCGAGCGACAGCGAGGCCGTCGCCGCCGCCGTGCGCCGCGTGCCGAAGGGCACCCGTGCGACCCCGAGCGGGACGAAGCCGGCCGTCGTGCGCGTCGTGCCGATCACGCAGGTCGGCCGCTACTCGACCTTCACCGAGAAGACGCAGATCTCCCAGGCGCCGACGACGCTGATCATCGGCCCGAAGCGCAACGCCAAGGTCATCGTGGGCTACACCACCGCCCCCGAGGTCGCCGAGGCCGTGCGCGACCTGCGCGCCGCGAAGCGCTGAGCCGCTCGGCCTAGACTCGGGCGCCGATGCCCGACGAGCGCTTCGAGGAGCACCTGCGCCACCCGCACGGCCGGGGCGTGATCCCGCCGGGGTCCCACGCCGCGAGCGCCGGGGCCGCCGCCTGCGGGGACGTCGTGCGCCTGTGGATCGCGGTGAGCGGCGAGCGCGTCAGCGGCGCCGGCTTCGCCGCCGAGGGCTGCGGGGCGACGACGGCCGCCGCGAGCGCGGCCGCGCAGCTCGCCGACGGCGCGCACGTGCTCGACGCCGCGCGGATCGGGACCGAGGCGATCAGCGACGCGCTCGGCGGCCTGAGCCTCGGCAAGCGCCACGCCGCCGACCTCGCCGCCGACGCGCTCGCCCGCGCGCTCGGCGCCGCCGTCCGCGCCGACGCCGCGCTCGCGCCCGCGCCGGGCCGGGCGCTCGTGGCGATGAGCGGCGGCGTGGACTCCGCCGTCGCCGCGCTGCTGGGCGCCCACGCCGGCGGGCCCGAGCCGGTCGCCGTGACGCTCGAGCTCTGGCGCGACGCGGCCAACGACGCCGAGCGCTCGTGCTGCTCGGCGAGCGCCGTGCGGGCCGCCCGTGCGCTCGCCCACGGCATGGGCCTCGCGCACCTCACGCTCGACCTGCGCGAGGAGTTCCGCGCCGGGGTCGTCGATCCGTGGATCGCCGGCCACACCGCCGGGCTGACGCCGAACCCGTGCGTGCGCTGCAACGGCAACGTGCGGCTCGACGCGATGCTCGCCCTCGCCGGCCGCCTCGGCGCCGAGGCCCTGGCCACCGGCCACTACGCGCGGATCGGGCCCGACGGGCTGCTGCGCCTGGCGGCCGACCCGGCGAAGGACCAGAGCTACATGCTCGCGGCGCTCAGCCCGGCGAGCCTCGCGCGGATGCGCTTCCCGCTCGGCGAGCTGACGAAGCCCGAGGTCCGCGAGCTCGCCGAGCGCGAGGGCCTCCCGGTGGCGCGCACCCCGGACTCGCAGGACCTCTGCTTCCTGGCCGGCACCGGCCGCGAGGCGTTCCTGGCGCGCCACGGCGGGCCGGGCCCGCGGCCCGGGCGCGTCGTGGACCGCGCCGGCCGCACGATCGGGCGCCACCGCGGCGCGCACGGGTACACCGTCGGCCAGCGGCGGGGCCTCGGGCTCCCCGGCGGCAGCGGCGAGCCGCTCTACGTCACCGGCACGGACGTCGAGGCGAACACCGTCACCGCCGGCCCGCGCGCCGACCTGCGCCGCACGCGCGTGGCGCTCGCCGACCTGCGGCTCCACGCGCCCGCCGCCCAGGTCCGCGAGGCGAAGCTGCGCTACCGCTCGGCGCCGCTGCCGTGCACGCTCTCCGGCGGGGTCCTGACGCTCGCCGAGCCGGCCTGGGGCGTCGCCCCGGGGCAGACCGCGGTGCTGCTGGACGGCGATCGCGTGCTGGGATGCGCGACAATCGCGCCATGAGCCGCCGCACCTCGGACGAGATCCGCGAGACGTTCCTGTCCTTCTTCGAGGGCCAGGGCCACCTGCGGCGCGATTCCGCGTCGCTCGTGCCGGCGACCTTCGACGCCTCGGTGCTGCTCACCACGGCGGGCATGCACCCGCTGAAGGGCTACTTCCTCGGCCTCGAGACGCCGCCGCGCAACCGGCTGGCGAGCTGCCAGAAGTGCTTTCGCACGACCGACATCGAGAACGTCGGCAACACCGCCCGGCACCTCACGTTCTTCGAGATGCTCGGCAACTTCTCGATCGGCGACTACTTCAAGGAGGGCGCGGTCGAGCTGGCGTGGGACCTGTCGCTGAACGGCTTCGGCTTCCGCGCGCAGGACATCTGGATCACCGTCTTCGAGGGCGACGACGACCTCGGCCTCGGCCCCGACGAGGAGGCGATCGCGGCCTGGGAGGCGGTCGGCGTCCCGCGCGAGCGGATCGTCCTGTGCCCGCGCTCGGAGAACTTCTGGCAGGCCGGCCCGACCGGCCCGTGCGGGCCGTGCAGCGAGCTCTACCTCGACCGCGGCCTGGAGTACGGCAGCGAGGACGACCTGCCCGGCGGCGAGAACGAGCGCTTCCTGGAGTACTGGAACCTCGTCTTCATGCAGTTCGACCAGGACCCGCCGGGGACGCTCACGCCGCTGCCCGCGCCGAGCATCGACACCGGCCTCGGGCTCAACCGGATGGCGCTGATCGAGCAGGGCGTCGAGACGATCTTCGAGACCGACCAGTTCACGCCGCTGATGGCGCTCGGGCGCGAGCTCGCCACGCGCGAGCCCGACGAGCGCGCGCTGCGGATCCTCTCCGACCATTC
>JALOLQ010000198.1 GCA_025455895.1 Solirubrobacteraceae bacterium | reverse complement strand
CGTCATCACCGATCGGTCAGGGGCCCCTCGCATGCACTCCCTCGAGCACGTACCCGTCAAGACGCTGCCCCCCGAGCGGTTCGAGGAGGTGCTCGACGAACAGCAGTGGAAGGTGCTCGAAGCCGCCAACGAGCACGCGCGCGAGATCTTCGGGGCGCGCCGGATCTGGAGCATCAACTCGACGGCGAGCGGCGGCGGCGTGGCCGAGATGCTGCACTCGCTGATCGCCTACGCGCGCGGCGCCGGGGTCGACGCGCGCTGGGCCGTGATCGAGGGCGAGCCCGACTTCTTCGTGCTCACCAAGCGCATCCACCACCAGCTGCACGGCTCGGCCGGCGACGGCGCCGGGCTCGGCGAGGCGGACCGCGCGGTCTACGAACGCGTCACGCGCGAGAACGCCGACCGCCTGGCCGCGGAGCTCAACCCCGGCGACGTCGTGCTGCTCCACGACCCGCAGACGGCGGGCATGGTGCCGCGCCTGTGCGAGCTCGACGTGCACGTGATCTGGCGCTCGCACATCGGCATCGACCGCCCGAACGCGCAGGTCGAGGAGGCCTGGCGCTTCCTGCTCCCCTACCTCGAGCCCGCGCAGGCGTTCATCTTCACCCGCCGCGACTACGCGCCGCCGGAGCTCGCCCAGCGCGACATCACGATCGTGCCGCCCTCGATCGACGTCTTCGCGCCGAAGAACCACGCGATGACCCGCGAGCAGGTCGCCTCGATCTGCGGCGTCGCCGGGATCGTGGACGCCGAGGCGATCGTCCCGCCCGAGTACGTCCACCACGACGGCACCACCGATCTCGTCGGGCGCCGCGCGGAGATGGACCAGGACGAGCCGATCGGCCTGCACGACCCGCTCGTCGTCCAGGTCTCGCGCTGGGACCCGCTGAAGGACCCGGTCGGCGTGATGACCGGCTTCGCCGAGCACGTCGCGCCGTACGTCGCGAACGCGCGGCTGCTGCTCGCCGGGCCCTCGCCCGCGGGCGTCACCGACGACCCGGAGGGCGGGGTCGTGCTCGAGCAGGTGCGCGCCGCCCGCGCGGCGCTGCCGGCCGAGGTGCGCCGGCGGATCCACCTCGCCAGCCTGCCGATGGAGGACCGCTCGGAGAACGCCGCGATCGTCAACGCGATCCAGCGCCATGCGGCGGTCGTCGTGCAGAAGAGCCTCGCCGAGGGCTTCGGCCTGACCGTCTCGGAGGCGATGTGGAAGGCGCGCCCGGTGGTGGCCAGCCGCGTCGGCGGGATCCAGGACCAGATCGTCGACGGCGAGAGCGGCGTGCTGCTCGACGACCCGAAGGACCTCAGCGCCTACGGCGCGGCGGTCGCCGGCCTGCTGGCCGACCCGGCGCGGTCGGCGGCGATCGGCGAGGCCGCCCGCGAGCGCGTGCGCCGCGACTTCCTCGGCTCGCGGCACCTGATCCAGTACCTGGGCCTGTTCGCGCGCCTGATCGAGCACGACGGCCACGAGGACGCCGTGGCCTGAGCGCCGGCGCGGGCAGGGAAGCTCGCGCCCCCGTCGAAACGCGATCGCAGGCGCCCCGTGCGCCCCGATCGCCATGGCCACCCAGCCGCCCGTCCGCCACGACGCCGCCGACATCCTCCTCGGAGACCGCGAGGACGATCGCACGCTGCCCTCGACCCGCGCGGTCCTGCGGGTGGTCCTCATCGTCCTGGCCGTCGTCGGGACCCTGTTCCTCGTCGAGCTGCTCTGGCAGCCGATCGCGTGGATCCTGATCGCGATGTTCTTCTCGGTCGCGCTGTCCGGCCCGGTGAACATCCTCGCCCGCCGGATGCGCCGCGGGCTGGCGATCACGATCGTCTACCTCGCCGTGCTGCTCGTGCCGATCGCGCTGGCCGCGCTGATCGTGCCGCCGCTCGTGCGCCAGGGCGTGGACTTCGTCCAGGACTTCCCGCAGTACGCGAACGACATCGAGGCCTGGATCGAGGGCAACGAGCGCCTCCAGAAGCTCAACCAGGACCTCGGCCTCACCGAGCGCCTCAACAGCCTCGCCGCCGACGCCCCGGAGCGGATCCCGGAGGCGGCGAACCTGCTGCGCGACCTCGGCACGGGCCTCGTGAACTCGATCTTCGCCGGGTTCACGATCTTCGTGCTGAGCATCTTCATGGTCGCGCGCGGGCGCCGCTGGATCGACGCGGCGGTGGACCTGCGCAGCGAGCACGCGACGGCGATCAAGGCGACGCTCGACCGGATCGCGAACGCCGTCGGCAACTACGTCGGCGGCGCGATCATCCAGGCGTCGATCGCGGGGATCACGACGTTCATCGTCCTCTCGATCCTCGGCGTGCCGTTCGCCGGGGCGCTCGCGGTGCTCGTGGCGATCCTCGACCTGCTGCCGCTGGTCGGCGCGACGATCGGGGCGTTCCTCGTCGGCGTGGTCACCGTGTTCAACGACTTCCCGACCGACACGATCATCTGGGTGATCTACGCGCTCGCCTACCAGCAGTTCGAGAACTACGTGATCCAGCCGCAGATCCAGAAACGCGCGGTCGAGCTGGAGCCGTTCATCGTGCTCGTCTCGGTGCTCTTCGGCGGCGCGCTGTTCGGCGTCATCGGCGCGCTGCTGGCGATCCCGGTCGCCGCGACGATCCAGATCTCGATCCAGGAGTGGTGGCGCTACCGCGTCGCCCAGCGCGAGGAGGCGCTCGGCCTGCGGCCGCCGCCCGCACCGCCGGACCCGCCGCCCGCCGAGCCGCCGCGAGCCGGCCCGGAGCCCGGGCCCGCCCCGGCGTGATCCGCCGCGCCGTCAGGTGCGGGCGCGGGCGCGCGGGGTGAGCTCGAGCGCGTAGGCCTCGAGGTCCACGCGCGAGGCGCGGCGGCGGAACTCGGTCATCGTGCCCGGCCAGTTGCTCGTGTCGCGGCCCTGCCCGTCCACGTACCAGCTCGAGCAGCCCGACTCCCACACGCTGCGCTCGAGCCGCTCGCGCAGCTCGGCGTTGTAGGCGGCCATCGCCTCGGGGCGCACCTCGAGCGCGCGGGCGCCGGTGCGCCGCAGCAGCCCGACCGCGGCGCCGACGTGCCGCAGCTGGCTCTCGATCAGGTAGATCGCCGAGCCCGAGCCCATGTTCGTGTTCGGCCCGTAGAGCAGGAACAGGTTCGGGAACCCGGTGACGCTGCTGCCCAGGTAGGCCTGCGGCGCGGGGTCCCACACCTCGGCGAGCGTGTGGCCGCCGCGCCCGGCGACCTCGAGCGGCGCGACGAAGTCGTTCGCGCGGAAGCCGGTGCCGTGGACGATCACGTCGACCTCGCGCACGACGCCGGCGCGGTCGACGATCGCCGTGTCGGTGACCCGGGCGACCGGCTCGGTGACGAGCTCGGCCTCGCCGCGCGCGAACACCGGGTACCAGTCGTTGGAGACGAGCGTGCGCTTGCAGCCGATCGCGTCACGCGGGCGCAGGCGCTCGCGCAGCTCCGGGTCGGGCACCTGCCGGCGCAGGAACGCCGCGTTCAGCGCGCGCAGCGGCGCGAGCAGGCCCGGGTGCGTGGTGAACCCGGGCACCGCCGCCTCGAAGAACGCCCACAGCCCGAGCCGGTCGGCGAGCTGCGCGGCCGGCACGCGCTCGAACAGCCGGCTCTCCCAGGCGCGGTAGGCGCGATCGGGCTTCGGCAGGATCCACGGAGCCGAGCGCTGGAAGACGTGCAGCGCGCGGACCTTCGGGGCGATCGCCGGCACGAACTGGATCGCGCTCGCGCCGGTGCCGACGACGGCGACGCGCGTGCCGGTGAGGTCGATGTCGTGACGCCAGCGCGCCGAGTGGAAGACCGGGCCGGCGAAGTCCTCGATCCCCTCGATCTCGGGGATGTTCGGCGTCGTGAGCTGGCCGCAGGCGCAGATCAGCACGCGCGCCTCGTGCTCGCCGGCGCTCGTCTTCAGGTGCCACAGGGCGCGCGCGTCGTCCCAGGTGGCGGAGACCACGTCGACCCCGGTGCGCACGGCGTCGAGCACGCCGAAGCGCTCGGCGCAATCCTCGAGGTAGCGGCGGATCTCGCCGCCCTCGGAGAACCGGCGCGACCAGCCCGGGTTGCGCGCGAACGAGTACGAGTAGAGGTTCGAGGGCACGTCGCAGGCGGCCCCCGGGTAGGTGTTGTGCTGCCAGACGCCGCCGAGCCGCTCCCCGCGCTCGAACAGCACGAGGTCACGCACCCCCATCCGGCGCATCGCGATCGCCGCTCCGACGCCGCCGAACCCACCGCCGACGATCGCCACCCCGAGGTCCCGGTGGTGCATGGGCTG
>JALOLQ010000197.1 GCA_025455895.1 Solirubrobacteraceae bacterium | reverse complement strand
CCCGTGCGCCCGGTCGAGGAGGTGCGGGAGCCCGTAGTGAACGGTGCGCAGCGTGCCGTGCCAGTTCACCTCGCTCATCGCGAGCTGCTCCTCGAGCGGCTGGTCGCGGTAGGGCCCGTAGAAGGTGATCCCCGCGTTGGCGACGAGCAGGTCGATGCCGCCCGCGGCCGTGGCGAAGCTGTCGACCGCGGCGCGGACCGACTCGCTGTCCGCGACGTCGCACGCGAGCACGTGGTGCTCGCCCGGGAGGCGCGCGCGCAGCGCCTCGAGCTCGCCGGTCGAGCGCGCGGCGAGCCCGACGGTGGCGCCGCGGGCGGCGAGCGCCTCGGCGAGCGCCGCGCCGATGCCGCGTGAGGCGCCGGTGATGAACGCACGGGTGCCGGGACCGATCTCCACGGCCGGGACCCTACCGCCGCCGGTAGGATCAGGGCATGTCCGGGGAGCAGGTCACCGTCGCCGAGGAGGAGTACCTCCAGACGATCTTCTGGCTCTACGAGGCCGGCCTGCCGATGACCGGTGCGAACGTCGCCCGCGCGATGCAGCTCTCGCCGCCGACGGTGCACGAGATGCTCGGCCGCCTCGAGCGCGACGGGTACATCGCGCGCGCCGCCGACAAGACGATCTCGTTCACCGATTCCGGGCGCGAGCACGCCGAGGACATCGTCCGCCGCCACCGCCTGATCGAGCGCTTCCTCACCGACGTGCTGGGGATCCCCTGGGACGAGGTCCACGAGGAGGCCGAGCGCCTCGAGCACGCGATGAGCCCGGTGCTCGAAGCGCGGATGCTCGCGGCGATCGGCGACGCGGAGAACGAGGCCGAGGAGCTCCTGCACTACCTCAAGGCCGCCGGCGCCGAGCCGGGGATGACCGGCACGCTCGCCGAGAAGGGCGAGGACGCGGTCGTCGTGGAGGCCGCGGGCGGGCAGCGCGTGTCGCTCACCCCGAGCGTCGCCGAGACGGTGAGCGTCGCCGCCGACCCCTCGCCGCCGCCGCGCGTCGCGCTCCCCGCGCAGCTCGTGCTCTCGAGCGACCGCTACGGGCGCTGAGCGGCGTCAGCCGCGGACGACGCGCAGGTCGGGCGCGAGCTCGGCGAGCACGTCGTAGTCGTCGTCCTGCGTCCAGACGGTGAGGTCGTGGGCGAGCGCCGTAGCGGCGACGATCGCGTCCATGACGGGCGCCCGCCGCCCGGCGGCCCGCGCCGCCGCGAGCAGCTCGGCCAAGCGGACCGCGACGTGTTCGTCGAACGCGAGCGGGACGAAGGCGTTGGCCCGGGCCAGCGTGCGCTCGCGCCACTCCCGGGTGGGGGCATCGTCGGCCCGATGGACGCCCACGAGCAGTTCGGTGAGCGTGGCGACTGAGATTCGTGCGCGGCCTTCGGGCGGGTCCCCGAGCTCACGGCCGTGCTCGATCGCCACGAACACGCTCGTGTCCGCGAGGTAGTCGCTCACGTGCCGAACGCGTCGTCCGTGCTGAGCCCGAGGTCGTAGTCCTCGGCCCGCGGCGTGACGCCGAGCTCGCGGGCGAGATGCCGCAGTTCGTCCAGGTCCGCGAGGAAGTCCTCGGTCGGTCGCCGCTCGGCCCGCGTGCGCCGTGGGACGATGTCCGCGACGGGGCGGCCGTGGACCGTCAGCACGACCGGCGTCCCGGCCTCGATCGCGGCGATCACCCGGCCGGTGTGGTTGCGCAGCTCTCGGACCGACACGTCCATGTGGCACAGCGTAGCACGCCGCAGGGCGCGTCCTCAGAGCGAGCGGTACGCCTCCGCGAGCCGCCGGACGCCCTCGTCGATCTGGTCGGTCGTGACGCCGGAGTAGGCCAGGCGCAGCGTGTTCTCGCCGCCCTCGAGCAGGAAGTCCGTGCCCTTGACGAACGTCACCCCGCGCTCGGTCGCCGCGTCGAACAGCACGTGCACGTCGGTGCCCTCGGGCAGCTCGACCCACATGAAGTACCCGCCCTCGGGCGCCTGGAAGCGCGCCTCCGGGAGGTGCTCGCCGAGCGCCGTGGTGAGCGCCTCGACGCGCTCGGCCAGCGCACGGCTCACCGTCTCCACCGCACCGGTGATCCGGCCGGTCGCGCAGAACTGGTAGACGACCGACTGGGCCACCATGTTCGGCGAGATGTACGTGTTCGTCGCGGCCTTCGTGATCCGCGCGATCAGGTCCTCCGGGCCGACGAGGTAGCCGACGCGGATGCCGGGGCAGACCGTCTTGGAGAACGACGAGGCGTAGACGACGTGCTCGTCCTCGGGGCCGTCGAGCGAGAGCATCGTCGGCAGCGCGTGGCCGGAGAAGCGGATCTCGATGTACGGGTCGTCCTCGAAGATCGTGAACCCGTGCTCGCGGGCCAGGTCGAGCAGCGCGACGCGCTTCTCGCGGCTCAGCGTGTACCCGGCCGGGTTCTGGAAGTTCGGGATGATGTGCGCGAGCTTCGGCCGCACGCCGCTCTCGAGCAGCGCGCGCAGCCCGTCGACCGAGATCCCGTCGGGCTCGAGGTCGACCATGTGGATCTCGGCGCCGCGGTGCTGGAGCCCGAGCAGCGTGCGGTCGTAGGTCGGCTTCTCCACCACGACCGCGTCGCCCGGCTCGACGAGCGCGTCGAAGAGGAACGCGTCCGCCTGCATCGAGCCGTTCGTGACGATCACGCGCGCCTCGTCCACGCCGTGCTGCTCGGCGATCCAGCGCCGCAGCGGGACGTAGCCGATCGCCGTGCCGTAGGCGGTCGTGCCGGCCGGGTCGCTGGTGAACGCGTCGGCGGCGGCCTGCTTGAGCCCCTCGACGTCCACGATGTCGAGGGACGGGGCGCCGCGGGCGAAGGAGATCATCGAGGTCACGCTCCCAATCTACGAAAGCCGCGCGCGCGGTGATCAGCGGGCCGCGGGCTCAGCGGGGCCGGAGCACCGTGGCGCGTGCCGGTGGAGCGCCGCCCAGTGCGGTGCGCAGGCCCGCCTCGACCCGCTCGACCTCGGTGCTCCCCGCCGCGTCGGAGGACGCGACGAGGGCGACGCGCCGCCCGAGCGGGTAGCCCGGGCCGGCGGGGCGCACGCAGGTCCCGCCCGGCTCCGCGCTGATCGCGAGCAGGCGCAGGCGCCGGGCGCGGTCGAACGCCGTGCCGGCCGCGACGGCCGCGTCGCGCGCCGCCCGGACGATGCCCGGGGGCGGCAGGCCGTCGTCCCGCGCGCCGGCGGCCGCATCGCGCTCCGCCCGCCGCACCGCGCCGGCGCGGGAGGCGCTCGCGCGCTCGTCCGCCCGGGTCCGCTCCAGCGCAGGGACGCCGGCGGCGCTCACGCAGCGCCGGCCGCCGCCTCCGCGGGGCACGGGCACGGCGATGGCGGGGACCTCGAGCGTGGCGTCGGCGAGGACGGCGGCGGTGCGGCACGGGACGTCGGGCGGCGCGCTCGCCGGGTAGGTGACGAGCGCCGCCGCGGCCTCACCGTCGCAGACCGCGCGCAGCGCCGCGGCGGGCGCTGCGGCGGTCGCCTCGGCGAGGCCCAGATCGGGCACGCCGGGCGCGACCAGCAAGCGTGTGGCGAACGCTCCCGGCGGCGGCGGCGCGGGCTCGTCGTCCTCGTCGCCGCCGGCGAACAGCGCGGCACCGAGCACCAGCAGCAGCAGCGCGATGCCGAGACCGAGGGCGACCCAGCGCGCGCGGTGCAGCGGATCGAGTGCGGTCTCGGGCTCGGCGCGCACGACGGGCGCGGCGCGTTCCGGCTCGGGGGCGGGCTCCGGCTCGGCCGGGGGCGGCGGGGACGCCGGGGACGCCGGGGGCGGCGCGGGCGGGGTGGGGCGCGGAGCGGCGGCGCGCTCGAGCCGGACGAGCGCGCGGCCGTGGTCCTCGACGACCGTCTGGGCGGTCTCGCGCAGGCGGTCGCTCGCATGCTCGAGCCCGTCGCGCGAGTCGCGCAGCGCCTCGACCTTGCGCTGGGCCTCGCCCGCGAGGCGCGCGATCTCGGGGTCCGGTTCGGCGGGTGCCGGGTCCGGGTCCGGCTCCGGCGGTGGAGCCGGGGGCGGCACGGACGGTGCGGGCGTCGCCGGCGGCGTCGCCTCCCCGGTCTCGGGCGGCGGCCCGGCCGGGGCGCCGGCGGCGATCCGGGCGTCCTCGCTCGCCCCGGTGCGCAACTCGCGGGCGAGGTCGAGCAGGCGCCGCTCGAGCTCGCCGAGCGAGTCCCGGACGTCGCGCTCTTCGCCGTCGCTCACTGGGCGGGACCGTACCGGTCCCGCCCCACGGCTCAGCCGCCGAGGATCTCGACGGCGATCTCGGCGACCTGCGTCGGCGTGCGGCCGACTCGCACGCCCTTGGCCTCGAGCGCCTCGGCCTTCGCGGCCGCGGTCCCCGACGAGCCGGAGACGATCGCCCCGGCATGGCCCATCTGCTTGCCCGGAGGGGCGGTGAACCCGGCGATGTAGCCGATCACCGGCTTCGTCACGTTCGCGGCGATGAACTCCGCGGCCTCCTCCTCGGCCGAGCCGCCGATCTCGCCGCTGAGCACGATCAGCTCCGTCTGCGGGTCGGCCTCGAACAGCGCGACGATGTCCACGAACGAGCTGCCGGGAACCGGGTCGCCGCCGATCCCGACGATCGAGCTGTTGCCGAAGCCGCGCTGGGCGATCTCGTTGCCGATCTGGTAGGTCAGCGTGCCCGAGCGCGAGACGACGCCGACGTTGCCCTCCTTGAAGAACGACGCCGGGATGATCCCGATGTTCGCCTTCCCCGGCGAGAGGATGCCCGGGCAGTTCGGGCCGACCAGCCGCGTCCCGGGGAAGTCGCGCTTCAGCACGTTGTAGACGCGCAGCTCGTCGTGGGCGGGGATGCCCTCGGTGATCGCGACGATCAGCTCGACCCCGGCCTCGGCCGCCTCGAGGATCGAGGCGGCGGCGAAGCGCGGCGGGACGAAGATCATCGCCGCGTTCGGCTGCGCCTCGGCGGCGCACTCGGCCCACGAGTCGAAGACGGGGATGCCCTCGACGTCCTGGCCGCCCTTGCCGGGGGTCACGCCGCCGACGACGTTCGTGCCGTAGGCGCGGTTGTTCAGCGTGTGGAAGGAGCCCTCGCGGCCGGTGATGCCGGCGACCGCCAGGC
>JALOLQ010000196.1 GCA_025455895.1 Solirubrobacteraceae bacterium | reverse complement strand
GCGGTGGTCGAGCGCATGCGCTTCGTCCCGTTCCTCGTCTTCTCGACCCTGTGGTCGGTGCTCGTCTACGCGGTGCTCGCGCACTGGGCGTTCGGCGGCGGCTGGCTCCAGGAGGGCGGCACGCTCGACTTCGCCGGCGGCATCCCGGTCGAGATGGCCTCGGGCTTCTCGGCGCTCGCCGCGGCGATCGTCGTCGGCGCGCGCAAGGACTGGGGGCGCCAGGCGTTCCTGCCGCACAACGCGGTCTACGTGCTGCTCGGCGCCGGCCTGCTGTGGTTCGGCTGGTTCGGCTTCAACGGCGGCAGCGCGCTGTCGGCCGGCGAGATCGGGACGCTGGCGTTCGTCAACACGCTGCTGTGCCCGGCCTGCGCGCTGGCCACGTGGTTCGTGCTCGACCTGCTGCGCACGCGCAAGGTCACCGCGATCGGCGCGGCGACGGCGATCATCGTCGGCTGCGTGGGCATCACGCCGGCCGCGGGCTTCATCAGCCCGGGCTGGGCGATGGCGCTCGGCGTGCTCGCCGCGCTGCCGAGCTACGCGGTGATCGTGCTGCGCCCGCGCTGGCGGGTGGACGAGACGCTCGACGTGCTCGCCGCGCACGGCGTCGCGGGCCTGACCGGGATCATCTTCATCGGCCTGGTCGCGAACGCCGGCTGGAACGGGATCGGCGACGGCCTGCTCTACGGCAACGCCGACCAGCTCCTGTGGCAGGTGATCGCCGCGATCGCCACGCCGGCCTACGCGTTCGTGATGACGTTCATCCTGCTGAAGGGGATCGGGCTCGTCTTCCCGCTGCGCGCGGACGAGCGCAGCGAGTCGCTCGGCCTCGACGTCGTCGATCACGGCGAGGAGGCCTACGCGAGCGGCGAGGGCGCGCTGCTGCTGCTGAGCGACGGGCTGTTCGACGAGGTCCCCAGCGACCCGCCGCCCGCGGCGCCGGTGGCGTCGTAGGGCAGGCGCGGGGCCGGCGGGAGCGACCGCCGACCCCGCGCCTTTAGGAGGTTTTAGTTCCATCGGCGCCACCTTCGGGCGGCTGCGGTGTTGGTAGAGGTGAGAGCGCGTCCCCGTCCACCACGGGGTGCGCGCCGACTCCGGCGCGGGGCAGGGACTGCCCCCGCCGTCCACCTCGAACCCCTTCACGCTGATGGTCTCCACCACCCTCAGCCGTGTGCGCTCACGCCTGGGCGCGCACGGTCCCGCACGCCCGCACACCGCGCGTCCCCCGCGCCGGCCGCTCCGCCGGCGCGAGCAGCCGCATGCCTCGCGCCCGCCGCTGCGCCGGGTCGAGAGCCGCCCGGTCATGACGCGCCGCCACCGCGCCGTGTTCGCGGGCCTCACCGTGCTCTGGCTGGCCGTGACGATCGGCTTCTGGGCCTGGTGGCTGGCGCCCTCGCAGGTCGGCACGCCGGTCCTCTACGCGATCGCCACCGCCTGCCTGGCCTACCTGACGACGTTCCTGCCGAGCTTCTACTGGTTCTTCGTCGCGCGCATGCGCCGCCCGGTGCACCAGGCGCCGTCGGCCGGCCGCCGCGTCGCGATGATCACGCTCTGCGTGCCCTCGATGGAGTCGCTCGACGTGATCGAGGCGCAGCTGAAGGCGCTGCGCGCGGTGCGCTACCCGCACGACAGCTGGATCCTCGACGAGGGCGACGACCCCGACGTGCGCCGCCTGGCCGCCGCGCACGGCGTGCGCTACTTCACGCGCAAGGACATCCCGCGCTGGAACGAGCCGCGCCCGCCGTTCCAGGCCAAGACGAAGGCCGGCAACGTCAACGCGTGGCTCGACCACGTGCAGGACCTCGGGCTCGACTACGACGTCTTCGTCCAGATGGACATCGACCACACGCCGAAGCCCGAGTACCTCGAGCGCACGCTCGGCTACTTCGACGATCCCGACGTCGCCTGGGTGCAGGCGCCGAGCGTCGCCTCGAACCTCGACTCGTGGACCGCGCGCGGCCTGGCCGAGCAGGACGTGGTCCTCCAGGGCCCGCTCCAGATGGGCTTCTACGGGCACAGCCGCACGCCGTTCATCATCGGCTCGCACACGAGCTACCGCACGAGCGCGATCCGCGCGATCGGCGGCTTCCAGCCCACCCGCGCGGAGGACCACCTCGACACCGTGGTGCTCGCGGCGAACGGCTTCACCGGCGTCTACGTGCCGGAGATCATCGCCGAGGGCGACGGGCCCGAGGGGCTGGGCACCTACATGGGCCAGCAGTTCGCGTGGGCCTACTCGATGGTCCAGATCTTCCTGCACCACACGCCGAAGCTCGTGCGCCGCTACACGAAGGGCCAGGCGTTCCAGTTCCTCATGGCGCAGTCCTGGTACACGCTCTGGTCGCTCTCGATCGCGCTGCTGTGGGCGCTGCCGCTCGTCGCGCTGCTCACCGGACTGCCGATCGGCTCGATGGACCTGCTCGACTTCCTCGTGCGCTACCTCGCCGTGCTGCTGACCTCGACGCTCATGTGGTGGTGGACGCGGCGCTGGTTCCAGCCCGCCGGGGTGAACCTCACCTGGCGCGGCGTGCTGCTCGAGATCGCGCGCTGGCCGATCGTGCTCTACGCGGTGGTCAACGTGCTGCTGCGGGTGAAGCGCCCGTACATGATCACCCCGAAGGGCGAGCACGCCGGCCGCCCGGTCTCGGGGCGCAAGCTCTACGGCCTGCACCTCGCCCTCGCCTGGCTCGCGCTCGGCGCGATCGCCGCGTTCGTGTTCGCGATCGGCGCCTCGCCGACGGCCGGCTACGTCGTGCTGACGCTCGGCAACGTCCTGATGGTGCTCGCGCTCGTGATCACCACCCTCGGGCTCGAGCTGCGCGACCTGCGCGTGCGCCTCGGCGGCCTCGCCGCGCTGCGCCTGCGCGCGGGCTCGATCGCCGCCACGGCCGGCACCGCCGCCGCCGCGCTGGCGGCCTGCGCCGCCGTCTGGCCCTTCATCGTGGGGGCGCTCTGATGCTCCGCCGGCACGCCGGCGGTCTCGTCACCGCCCTGCTCCTCGCGGCGATCGCCGTGCTGCTCGTCCTGCAGGTGGCAGGCCCGGGCGGCGGTGGAACGGCCTCGCCCGAGAACGCGACGCCGCAGCCCTGGCCCGTCCGCAGCGCGGACGCCGGTGGGCTGCGACTCGGCGTGGTGACGCCGGCGCTCGCCCGGAACGGATCGGCCCGGTGGAGGGCCGAGGACCTGGTGGAGGTCAACCGCTTCGAGCAGCAGGCGCGTCACCACGCCGACCGCGTCGCCTGGTTCGCCGACTGGGCGCAGGTTCCCTCGTTCGATGCCGCCCAGGCGCGCGCGGTGGCCGAGCGCGGCAGCGTCCCGGAGATCTCCTGGGAGCCGTGGGACCCGCGCCAGGGCACGCGCTCGCCGCAGCCCGAGTACCGCCTGAGCCGGATCTCGGGCGGCGCCTTCGACCCGTACGTCGAGCGCTGGGCCCGCGAGATCGCGGCCTACGGCGGGCCGGTGCGCCTGCGCTTCGCGCACGAGATGAACGGCCGCTGGTACCCGTGGGCCGAGTCGCAGAACGGCAACCGCCCCGGGGACTTCGCCCGCGCCTGGAGGCACGTGCACCGGATCTTCGAGCGGGCCGGGGCCGACAACGTGACCTGGATCTGGAGCCCGGTCGCCGGCGCGCTGGACCGCTCGCGGGAGACCTACCCCGGCGACGCGTACGTCGACGTCATCGGCCTCTCCGGCTTCAACGGCGGCAGCGAGGTGTTCGCGAAGGAGTGGCGCTCGTTCGAGCGGGTCTACGGGCCGTCGCTCGACTACCTCCACGACCTCGCCCCGGGCCGGCCGGTGCAGGTCACCGAGGTCGCCAGCGCCGAGCAGGGCGGCGACAAGGCCCGCTGGATCGAGGAGATGTTCACGGCGCTGGAGCGCCGGCCCTGGGTGGAGGGGCTGACGTGGTTCGACGTGGACAAGGAGGCCGACTGGCGGATCGCCAGCTCGCCGCGCGCGCAGGCGGCGTTCGCCGCCGGGCTCAGCCCAGCCGGCGGATGAGGTCGCGGTAGACGCCGAACGCGGGCTTCGGGGTCCCGTCGTCGCGCAGCAGGCCGTAGCCGGACTCGAGCGACGGGCTCGACGAGTCGGCGTCCTGGAGGCTGAACCAGCGCAGGTCGGTGACGCCGTAGCGGGCGCGCTCGGCGTGCGCGGTCCGGGCGATCGCCCGCAGCGCGGCGCGCTGGCGCGCCGGCGAGCGACGCGCGCCGGTCGGCCAGCCCGTCTCGGTGATGTGGATCGCCGCGCGCTCCAGGCCGGCGAGCGGCAGCAGCTGCGCGTGCGCGCCCGCACCGCCGCCGCGAACGGGCCGCGGCGCAGCGCCGGGCCCCAGGTCCCGGGGTAGACGTCGACCCCGACCCAGTCGACCGCGGCGGCCAGCGGCGCACCGCCGAGCACCGCCAGCTCGCGGAAGAACGCGGCCTCGTTGCGGTCCGGCCCGAAGGCCCAGTTGAAGCCGATGCCGATGCGCTCGAGCCCGGCCGCGCGCGCCTCGTCGGCGGCGGCCAGCACGCCCCGGACCAGCGCGGGCCGGACGCCGGGGTAGGCGCCGTCGGAGGCGTTCGGCTGGCCGGCCACATTGGCCTCGTTCGTCACCTGGAGGTGGCGCACGGCCGGCTCGGCGCCGAACTGGCGCACGCGGGCGCGCACGAAGTCTGCGAAGCCGTCGGGATCCCCCGCCGGATCGGCGGGCCGGTAGGCGAGCACCACCTCGACCCCCAGCCCGGCCCGCGCGTACTGCGCGATCTCGGCGGCGAGGCCGGCCGGCGGCGCAGCGGCATCGGCGCGGGTCCGGAAGTGGTCGTAGAGATGCACGACGAACGGCCGGCCACCACGCAGCTCGCCGAGCGCGGCCAGCCGGCGGGCGGGGTCCTGTGCGCGCGTGATGCCGGCCGCGCCGACGGTGCCCACACCGCCGCCGGGGTAGATCCCGAAGACGAGCGGCGCGGCGGGCGAGCGGGGCGGAGGCACCTTGCGCACGATCTTGGCGGGCGACGCGGTCGTGGCGGCGGCGAGACCGCCGCCGAGCGCGAGCGCACCGGCGAGCGCGCAGGCGGCACGGACGTGGATGGCCGGGGAACCCATCACCCTGCGCATCGGCCGCGCGGCGACGGGCGGCCAGCGGCGCCCGACGGATGTCGGAGGCCCGACGACGTGCTGCTGGACCGCTCGCGCTGAGGCATCCCGGGGCTCCCCTCCCCTCCGGACCGGCCGGAGGGCGCGGAACCTATCGGACGCGCCGCCGCCCGGCGAGCCCGGGTTAGGGTTCCGGGATGGCCGCCCGGATCCGCCCCGCGAGCGCCGCCGACGCCCCGGCGCTCGACCCGGTGCTCGCCGCCGCGTTCGCGGCCGACCCGATCACCGAGCACATCCTCCCCGACCCGCGCCGGCGTGACGCGGCGCTGCGGCGCGGGATGGGCCACGTGCTGCGCGAGGTCTACGTGCCCGCGGGCGGGGCCCTGACCACCGAGGAGCTCGACGGCGTGGCGCTCTGGGCGCGCCCGGGCGACCCGAAGCCCTCGGCGCTGCAGGAGCTGCGCGGCCTGCCGACGTTCATCGCCACCTTCCGCCGCCACCTCCCGCGCGCGATGCGCGCCTTCGGCGAGGCCGAGAAGCGGCGCCCGGACGAGCCGCACTGGTTCCTCGACGTCCTGGCCGTGCGACCCGACCGCCAGGGGCGGGGCATCGGCGGAGCGCTCGTGCGCGCCGGCCTGGCGGACGCGGACGCCGCCGGGGCGCCGGCGTTCCTCGTGACCTCCAACCCGGCGAACGTCCCGCTCTACGAGCACCTCGGCTTCGCCGTGCAGGAGCCGTTCGCGATCGGCCCCGTCCGGGCCTGGCCGATGCTGCGGGCGCCCGCCGGCGAGACGGCGCGCGCCATCGGCACCGGGGGATAGGGTTCCCCGCCGTGAGTCCGGACGGTACGGCGCAGGCAGCGCGAACGACGGGTGGTTCGCGCCGGGCGGACTACGTGGCAGGGCACGAGGCGATCCTGCGCGCGGCGGCCGAGGTGCTCGCCGAGCGCCCGCAGGCGACCGCGCAGGAGATCGCGGCGCAGTGCGGCGTGCATCGCGCGACGCTCTACCGGCACTTCCCCACCCGCGAGGAGCTCGTCCTCGCCGTCTACGAGCGCTACCTGCGCGAGCTCCTGGCCTGCCTCGAGCTCCCGGACCCCCCGGTCCCGCTCGACGAGGCCGGCCTGACCGGGATGACGCGCGCGCTGGCGCAGACCGCGGCGCGCTACCGGCCGCACCGCTACGCCCCGCTCTACCCCGACGAGCTGGCGGAGATCGTCGTCGAGCTGCGCGCGCAGGCGGACGCGGTGATCGCGGCGGCCGCCCCGGGCCTCATGCGACAGGACCTCACCGCGGAGCGCCTGCGCCAGGTCTGGCTCGCGCCGATCATCTACGCCTCCGGGGGGACGATGGACGCCGAGCCGGTCAGCGAGATGATGCTCGCCGGCGTGCTGGTCGGCCCGCCGCAGTAGCGCCCGCCCGGCTCAGAGCCCCGCGGCCCAGCGGGCGTGATCGAGATCGTCGAAGAACCATGCCTCGACGATCTGCCCGTCCTGGGTGGTGAGCACGACGCAGTAGAACTCCGGCTCGTCGCCGTCGCGGGTCCACTCGCCCCACACGAGCGCGCCGTCCGGCGCCTCGAGCACGTCGTCGAAGGTGATCGTCATCCCCCGGCGCCGCAGCTCGGCACGGGTCGCTCCGGGGACCGCGAACGCGAGCACCGGCGCCCCCTGCGCCTCGCCGACCATGCGGAAGCCGTCGGCCAGGAGCCCGTCACGGCCCCCACCGTCCTCGAACGCCGACAGCCATCGCCGCACCACCTGGACCGTCACGACCCGGCAGCCTACCGAAGCGCGACTACGGGTCGCCGTTACGAGCCGTCCCGTAACCCGACGGTACAGTCGGCTGATGACGACCCTCCTCGACCTCGCCGGCACCACGTGGACCGGACGCAGCGAGCTGTGGCTGGATCCGCTCGGCGACGCGGCGCTGATCAGCGACTGCGCGATCACCGTGCTCGAGGGATCGATCGAGTACACCTGGAGCCACGAGGGCGCGGCGCAGCGCGGGACGATCGCGCTCACCCCGCGGGGGGCACGGTTCACCGACACCTTCCACGCCGCCGTGCCGATGGACTGCGCGGCGCGCCCGGATGCGTGGGGGCTCGTCGACGTGTTCGGGACCTACGGCGCCGGTGACGGCCCGCCCTGGGGCTGGCGCATCCAGGTCTCGCTGCGCCCGAGCGACGAGCTCGTCGTGCAGATGACGAACGTCACCCCGTGGGGCGAGGAGGGGCGCGCCGTGCGGATGGTGGGCGCGCGCGGCTGAGGG
>JALOLQ010000195.1 GCA_025455895.1 Solirubrobacteraceae bacterium | reverse complement strand
CGCCCCCGTGATGCCGCCGATCACGCGATGCGCGCGGAGCGCCTCGCGCCAGCGGGGCCACGAGACCCCGGCGTCCGCAAGAACGGCCAGGGCACCGATCGGGAAGAGCACGGCGAGCTGGGCGCGGCCGAACGAGGCCGCCACCGCGAGGCCGAGGAAGACGAGGCCCCATGCGAGGCGCTCGCTGCGCAGGTACGCGACGAGCGCGACAAGCGCCGCGGTGCCCAGGGGGAACGCCAGGTTCTCCGTCATGAGACCGCCGCCCACCACCATCCAGGCGCCGAGGACGCACAACGCGGCCGGGACCAGCGCGAAAATCTGTCCGACGTACGGGCGGGCCGCTAGCCAGACGGGAACGACGATCGTGCTCAGCGCGAGTGCGCCGATGAGCTTCGAGGTCTCGTAGGCGTCAACCGTCGAGGCGGCCTTCCAGGCCGGAGCGAGGACGTACACGAGCAGCGCCGCGCGGATCTCTTGGTCGGCACCGCGGATCGACAGGCCCTCGCCGGCGGCGACGGACTCGGCGAGCGCGCCGTAGAGAAATTCATCGGGCGAGAAGAGGGGACCCGCCTGCGCCCGCCCGAGCAGGGTGATGACGACGGCGCTGAGGACGTACAGCAGGACGAGCAGCGCAAGAGCGAGCGTGCCGCCGGGATCGCGCGGCCGCGCGATCCCCTGGCTCGCCTCCCCGGCCACGCTGTCGGCGGTGGCCGTCACGGCTGCGGGCCGCTAGCGCCTCGGTGCCACGCCCGCCACCGGTTTCCCGCCCGGCACCAGCCCCTGCGCCCGCAGCCACGCCTCCGTCCGCCGCATCCCCTCATCCAGATCCACCTGCGGCTCCCAGCCGAGCAGCTCGCGGGCGCGGTCGTTCGGGTAGATCGCCTTGCGCGAGATGTAGCGCAGCGCATCGCGCGTGACCTCGGGCTCGCGTCCGGTGGCGCGGGCCGCCAGTTCCATCGCCGCCCCGCCGGCGAGCACGAGCGGCCGCGGGAGCGTGCGCACGCCGTCCTGGCCGAGCATCGCGGCGTAGCGGGCGAAGAAGTCCTTCGCGGTGACCGGCGCGCCGTCCCAGGCGGTGACGCCCTGCCCGGCGGCGGCGGGCGTCACGAGGGCGCGCACGATGCAGTCCACGAGGTCGTCGATGTAGACGAGCGTGAGGATCCCGTCGCCGCGGCCGGGCAGGACGAAGGTCCCCTGGCGCAGCGCGGTGACCGGCCGGATCGTCCACGGGACCGATTCGGGGCCGTAGACGTCGCCGGGGCGCACGATCGCCGCGCCGCGGCGCAGAGCGAGTTCCTGCGAGGCCGTCTTCGTGTCCACGTACGGGTCCCCGCACACGCGCGGGCGCGCGTCCTCGCTGCGCAGCGGCTCGGTGAAGTCGTAGCCCCACGTGGCGACCGAGGACAGGTGCACAACCCGCTCGGCGCCCGCGGCCTCGGCGGCGTCGA
Organism: Solirubrobacteraceae bacterium; assembly: GCA_025455895.1. Lineage (GTDB taxonomy): Bacteria > Actinomycetota > Thermoleophilia > Solirubrobacterales > Solirubrobacteraceae > F1-60-MAGs163. The sequence goes on along the minus strand of JALOLQ010000195.1, from coordinate 2,861 downwards.
GCACGTTCAGCGTGCCGAGCACGTTCACGCGGAACTGCGCGTCCATCGCGGCGCGGTCGCCGAGCAGCGCGGCGGTGTGCACGACGCCCGCGCAGCCCTCGAGCGCGGCGCGCATCCCGGCGGCGTCGGTCGTGTCGCCGACGGCGAACGCCGCCCCGGTGCGCTCCACCGCCTCGCGCGCCCGCGCCCGCAGGTCGAGGCCCAGCGGCTGCGCGCCGTCGGCCGCGAGGCGCTCGCAGACGGCGCGGCCGATGAAGCCGCCCGCGCCCGTCACGGCGATCCGTGCTCCGGAGAGGTCCATCCTGGAACCTATACTCGCCCCGCTGTGCGCCTGTCGAGAGCCCTCCGCATCTCGGCGTGGGCGCTGGTCGCCGCCGGCGTCGCCGCTCCGGTCGCGCGCCGGAGGATGAAGATCCCCAGGGCCGCGGTCGCCGCGACGGCGTGGTCGGCGCCCGTCGCGCTCTGCGTCGCCCTCCCGCGTTCCCGCACGCGCGACGTCGGCATGCTCATGCTGCAGATGTGGGCGTACGTCGCGATGTACGAGATGCCCGCCGACGACCCCGAGGCGCTCGAGGCGCGCGTGCACGTCGACTACCCGGTACACGTGGACCGCGCGCTCGGCCTGGGAGAGCTGCCGGGCGTGCGCCTCCAGCGGCGCTTCGCGCGCGCCGACGGGAAGCTCCGCAGGCCCGAGAAGGTGCTCGTCTGGGCGCACTGGGTCTGGTTCATGGTCCCGCACGGCACGGCCACCTACGTGCTGCTGCGCCACCGCGAGAAGTTCCCGCGCTCGGCGACGCTCATCTACGCGACCTTCGACCTTGGCGTCCTCTTCTACTGGCTCACGCCCACGGCGCCGCCCTGGTACGCCGCCGAGCACGGGCGCATGGGCCCCGCCGAGGCCGGCAGCGAGCTGCGCCTGCGGCGGCTGATGCTCGGCTACGGCGAGCAGTTCTGGGGTGACAACTGGCACCGCCTCTACGATGGCCTGGCCGGGAACCCGCTCGCGGCCATGCCCTCCCTGCACTTCGCGACATCGGTGATGTCCGCCCACGTCCTCGCGGGCGTCGGCCCGGGGCACGGCGCGGCCGGATGGGCGTACACGGCGACGCTCGGCACCGCGCTCGTCTACCTCGGCGAGCACTACGTCGTCGACCTGCTCGCCGGGCTCGCCCTCGTCGTGGGGATCCGCGCGGCCGAGCCGGCCGTCACCCCGCTGCTGCGCGCCTTCTCGCAGGCCGTCCAGCAGCTCGAGCAGCGGGCGCACAGCGGATGAGCAGCGCCCCCGTCGACGTCCCGAACCTGGAGCCGGAGGACGCCGACGAGGGGGAGATGCCGCGGGCGCGGATCGAGCGCCGCCAGGCGGTGATCTTCGGCGTCTTCGTCGTCGCGGTCGTCGCGTTCCTCTACTTCGGCCTGCCGCAGCTCGCGGGCTTCGACGACACGCTCGAGCGCGTCCGCGAGGGCGATCCGCTGTTCCTGCTGCTGTGCCTCGTCTTCGAGCTGATCTCGTTCGGCGGCTACGTGTGGCTGTTCCGCGCCGTCTACGTGCGCGGCAGCGACCGCATCGACTGGCGCGCGAGCTACGAGATCACGATGGCGGGCCTCGCCGCGACGCGGCTCTTCGCCGCCGCCGGCGCGGGCGGCGCCGCGCTGACCGCCTGGGCGCTGCGCCAGTCGGGCATGCGGGCGCGCGTCGTGGCGACGCGGATGGTCGCCCAGTACGTGCTGCTCTACGCCGTCTACATGATCCTCATGGTCGTCAGCGGCCTGGGGCTCTACTACGGGCTCTTCAGCGGCGAGGGCGATTTCGCGATCACGATGATCCCCGGCTTCTTCGGGATCTTCGTGCTCGCCGCCGCGCTGAGCTTCACCTTCATCCCGGACACGATCGACCGCCGGCTCGAGCGCTGGGCGCAGGGCTCGGGGCGCTTCGCGATGCTCGTCGCGAAGGCCTCGAAGCTGCCGGCGGCGGTGGGGGAGGGCGTGCGCGAGGCGCTGCGCCTGATCCGCGACAAGGAGTGGGGCGTCCTCGGCGCGCTGATCTGGTGGCTCTTCGACATCCTCACGCTGTGGGCCGCGTTCTGGGCGTTCGGCGAGCCGCCGCCGTTCTTCGCGCTGATCATGGCCTACTACGTCGGCATGCTCGCGAACCTGCTGCCGCTCCCGGGCGGGATCGGCGGGGTGGACGGCGGCATGATCGGCGCGCTGATCGCCTTCGGCGTCGCGCCGAGCCTGGCGATCGTCTCGGTGCTCACCTACCGCGCATTCGCCTTCTGGCTGCCGACGGTGCCCGGGTTCATCGCCTATCTGCAGCTGCGCAAGACGGTCGCCGGCTGGCGCGAGGAGCGTGCACTGCAGCGGACCGGCGAGGCGCCGGCCCTCGGCGCTACTATACAAAGTGAAGTGACCCTGCCCACCGCGGCCAGCCCGCAGACCCAGAGGACCTCCAGCCCATGAGCAGCGCGATCGAGAACGTCGTCATCGTCGGTTCCGGCCCGGCCGGCTACACCGCCGCGCTCTACACCTCGCGCGCGAATCTCAACCCGCTCGTGATCGAGGGCTTCCTCTGGGGCGGGCTGCTCCAGCAGACCACCGACGTCGAGAACTACCCGGGCTTCCCGCAGGGGATCATGGGCCCCGAGCTCATGCAGCACATGCGCGACCAGGCCGAGCGCTTCGGCACGCGCTTCGTCACCGATCTGGCGACGAAGCTCGAGCTCGCCCGCGAGCCGGGCGGCGTGCACAAGGTGTTCGTCGGCGACGAGGTGCACGAGGCGCGCACGGTGATCCTCGCCATGGGCGCCGAGCACAAGAAGATCGGCGCGCCCGGCGAGGAGCTGCTCAGCGGGCGCGGCGTCTCC
>JALOLQ010000194.1 GCA_025455895.1 Solirubrobacteraceae bacterium | reverse complement strand
CGCGGCATCCAGGAGGCGCGCCGCGCGGGCGACGGCCTCGCCGGCGGCGCCAAGCTGCTCCTCCTCTCCGACGGGCGCGCCAACCAGGGCGAGCTCGACCCGGACGCGCTCGCGGGCGTCGCGGCCGCCGCGCGCCGCGAGGGCGTCACGACCTCCACGATCGGCATCGGCCTGGGCTACGACGAGCTGCTGCTCGAGGCGCTCGCCCGCGGCGGCCAGGGCAACCACGAGTTCGCCGAGCACGGTGACGGCGCTGCGGCCGCGCTGGCCGGCGAGGTCGAGGGCCTGCTCTCGAAGACCGTCCAGGCCGCGAGCCTCATGGTGAAGCCGTCCGCGCCGGTGGACTCGGTCACGATCTGGAACGACCTGCCCGCGCAGCCGGTCGCCGGCGGCATCATGGCCGAGGTCGGCGACCTCTGGGCCGGCGAGCGGCGCAAGCTCGTGCTGAGCTTCAGCGTCCCCGCGGTGGGCGCGCTGGGGCTCGCGCAGGTCGCCGAGATCGAGCTGCGCTACGTGACGCTGCCGGGCTTCGCCGAGCAGACGATCACGATTCCGGTGAACGTCAACGTCGTCCCGGGTGACGAGGCCGCCGGCCGCGTCGCCGACGCGCAGGTGCGCACCGAGCTCGTCTACCAGCAGGCCCAGCAGGACAAGCGCCGCGCCGCCGACGCGCTCGGCGCGGGCGACGTCGACGGCGCGATCGGCGCCTACGACGAGGCCCGCCGCCGGCTCGCGGCGCAGATGCAGGCGAGCCCGTCGGCCGAGCTCGACGAGGAGACCGAGGCGATCGGCCGCCTGATGCGGCGCGCGATCGGCGGCGAGCGCGCCTGGAGCGCGAAGGCCGCGCGCATGGACCACCACTACAAGAGCCGGCGCCGAGGGCGTCCCGGGAGGTCGGTATGAGACGGTGCCACCTGTGAGTGCGACCGGATCCACGAGCGCGGGGGCCGAGGGCGTCGTGCTGCGCCGCTTCGTGCAGGCGCGGACCGCCGGCGACGCCGCGGCGATGCGCGACGCCTGGCGCGAGCTGCTGACGATCATGTTCGACCGCCTCGACGGCTGGGTCGTGAGCGAGAGCTTCGGCCGCCTGTCGCCGCAGGAGCAGGACGACGCGGTCCAGCTCACGTGCCTGAAGCTCGCCCGCCGCGGGATCGTGAAGTTCCGCGGCACGACGATGGGCGAGTGGGTCACGTACGCGCGGCGCGTCGTGCGCGGCGCGTGCATCGACATCCAGCGTCGCGAGCAGCGCCACTCCGAGCGCCGAGCAGCCGGCGACCTCGGCACGAGCGACGACGACGATCAGCCGCCGAGCGCGCTCGACCGGGCGATCGCCAAGCAGGCACGCGAGTACCAGCAGCAGCTCGAGGACGAGGACGAGGAATGGGAGACCGGCCGGGACTTCCTGGCCTGGGCCCTGCCGCGGCTCTCCGAGAGCCACCGCGAGATGATCGAGTGCGACCGCGCGGGCCTGCCGATCGACGAGATCATGGCCCGGATGGGCCGCAAGCGGGATGCCGTCTACAAGCTCCGCGAGCGTGCGACGCGCGCTCTCGGGGACCTTCGTAAGGAGTACGAGGACTCATGACGACCACCATCGAACGGCTGCTCGGGCAGTTCGTGGACGCGTGGACCACGGGCGGGAGGCCCGACGTCCGCGACTATCTCGCGCGAGCGCCCGAGGACGAGCGCGGCGAGCTGGCCGAGCGGATCTCCGCCTGGCTCGAGGTCGCGCCGACCCCGCGCTACGACGCGGCCGCGCTCGAGCGGATCGCCGCCGAGCCGGCGCTGGCGCCGGCCTTCGCCGAGCTCGAGGCCGAGCCCGCGGGGCTCGCCGAGCAGGTGGCCGCGCTGCGCGAGCGCGCGGGGCTCGCGGTGAGCGACGTCGCCGCGAGGCTGGTCGCGCTCTTCCACGCCGGCGACCCGGCGCGTGCGCAGACCTACCTCGAACGGCTCGAAGGCGGCGACCTCGACGAGAGCCGCCTGTCGCGGCGGCTGCTCGGCGGGCTCGCGGCGATCCTCGGTGCGGACCCGGCCGAGCTCCCGGCGCGACCGGCGTTCGCCACCGGGCAGACGTTCTTCCGCGCCGACGGCGAGGCCGGCGAGTGGGTGGCCGAGGGGCTCGACGCACTCAGCCGTGCGGCGATGGTGCCCGCCCCGGAGGGCGAGCCGCTCGACGAGCTCGACCGCCTCTTCTGCGGCGGGCCGGACGCCTAGACCGAGATCACCTCCGCGCCGCCGGCGATCGACCGCGGGTCGCAGCCGGCGGCGCCGGCGACCGCAACGATCGAGGCCTCGCGCCGCACGAGCGCCGCGAAGGCCGTCCCGCGCAACTGCGGCGAGAACCGCGGCAGGGCCGTGGGGTCGAGGTCCGCGAGCGCGTCGGCGAACGGCTCCGGGGCGAGCTGCTCCCAGACCTCGTTCACCGTCCCGTCCTGGATCTCGCCCTTCAGGCGCCGGTAGCGCGCGCCGCCCAGGACCTCGAGCGTGTTGAGCCGGTAGAGCGCCGCGATCGTCGAGGTGCCGAACGCCGCGGCGAGCAGCACGACGTCCTCGAGCGTCGCCTTCTCCGGAGCGCGCTCGCGGACCCCGTCGGCCGGCATCAGGAACTCCGCGGCGAACGCGTTCGCCTGGACCTCGCGCGAGTCGGTCTGCTCACCGGAGAACGTCTGGAACGTGTCGACCGGCAGGTCGTGATCGTGGCCGCAGCGCAGGTGCCCGAGCTCGTGCGCGAGCGTGAACCGGCAGCGGACCGCCGGCTGCGTGCCGTTCACCCAGATCAGCGTGCGCTCGTCCTTGCGCCAGCAGGCGCCCGCGACGTCCTCGGGCAGCGCCGCGAGGACGACCGGCGTGGCGAGCGTCTCCTCGACGAGCGTCAGGAGGCACGCGACCGGCGCGCCGGGCTCCAGGCCGAACGCCGCCCGCGCCTCGCGGGCGCGCTTGGCGCCGATGTTCGTGTCCTTGCCCGCCACGGTCGGGAAGCGTAGGCGGGTTCACCGAAATGGGGCGTTCGGGTGGGGATCGTCGGTCCCGGGGACGAACCCCCGCGCCGGTTGACAGTCACGCACGAACCCGAAGAGACTCGCGCGCATGCCGCGCTCCACGCTGGCCCTGGGACTCGCCGGTGCGATCGTCCTGATCCTTCCCGCGTCCGCCGGCGCGGCGGGCGTCAGCGTGACGGGCGACGCCGGGCAGGCCACGCCGATCCCGGACGGCGGTTCCTTCCAGGTCCGCACCATGACGCCGGTGCTGACGCCGGCGTTCTCCGAGCCGGAGAAGCGCTACACGCTGATCGTGACCGGCCCGGACGGCAAGTCCGCGGGCACGGACGCGGTGTGCGCGTCGACCTCGGGCGCCGCTCCGCAGACGATCCGGTACGCCGGCAACGGCGCCTACGGCGTGCGGCTCGTCACCTGGGCCACGGACGACGTCTTCTGCGAGACGACGTCGACCACCCAGAACTTCACGCTCGTGATCGCGGCGTCGGTCTCCCTGACCGGTCCGGCGTCGCCCGTCTTCTACCGCGACCCCGGCGGCGCGCCGAAGAACTTCAGCTTCAGCTACGACCTCAATCCCGGCGCCACGGCCTACCAGTTCACGTGGGCCTACGGCGCGCGGTTCGGCGCCGGCGGCGCGATCACCGGCGAGTACCCGAAGGAGGACTTCGGCGAGCGGCGCCAGGGCGGCCCGACCGGCAAGCTGGAGAGCGTCGTCTTTCCGCGGGCGGGCGTGGTCAGCATCGTCGGCGCCGCCGAGGCCAACGACACGCGGTCGCCGTTCAGCGCGCCAGTGACGCTGAAGCTCATCGGCCCGTTCGACTGGTCGCAGACGCCCGGCATCACCGGCGGGACGAGCGCCGCCCCCGTGATCGGCGGGCAGGTCTACGAGCCGGGGGCGATCGGCAAGAAGGTCGCGGTCCTCCTGGCCCGAGGATCGGGCAAGTTCAAGGCGCTGGTGACCAGGACGGTCCCCGCGTCACGCACGATCTCGTTCAAGGTCAAGCGGCCGCGCGGCAAGTACCGGCTGCGGTACGGGTTCAAGGGCGCGGACCTCGTGGCCGCCGGGGCCTGGACGCAGACGCTGACCGTGGGCAGGACGAGTTCGCGTGTGGGCAAGCCGGTGCGCCCGGGGCGCTGAAGGCGGCTCCTGCGGACCGGGCTCAGTCGCCGCGAGTCTCGCTGGACGGAGTGCCGCGGGCGGCGCTGACGATCATCTCCGCTGCGGCCTCGGGGTCGAGACGGTCGGTGTCGATCACGATGTCGTAGTGCGCCGGCAGCTCGGCATCGATGCCGTAGAAGCGCTTCAGGTAGTCGGCGCGGCCGGCATC
>JALOLQ010000193.1 GCA_025455895.1 Solirubrobacteraceae bacterium | reverse complement strand
ACGAGGCTCGTCTGGACCGAGACGACGGTGCGCATCCCCGAGCAGCCGCGCCCGATCTCCTCGCAGATCAGTGCGTAGGTGACGTAGTCGAGCCCCGCGCCGCCGTACTCGCGCGGGACGATCGCGCCAAGGTAGCCCTGGTCGGCGATCTTCTGCACGAGCTCGAGGTCGAAATGGTGGTTCGCGGAGTTCTTCCCGGCCACGGGGATGACCTCGCGGTCGGTGAACTCATGCGCGGTCTGCCGGATCAGCCGCTGCTCGTCGGTCAGCTCGAAGTCCATGTTCCGGAGCCTACGCTCCGGGCGGCGGCCTCACACCCTCGACTCGACGAGCTTCGCCTTCCCCGAGCCGGGGTGGCGCTCGATCGCCTCGACCTGCGTGACGGTCACGGGCGTGCCGCCGGCGCCGCGCTCGGCGAGCGCCGCGGTGAGCCGGCGCTCGATCTCCGCGCCCGTCTCTCCGTTGCCGGCACCGATCACCGCCTCGACGGTGAGGCCGCTCGCGTCGTGGACGATCCGGTACTGGCGCAGGTCGGGCAGCGCGGCGAGCGGGCTGCGCAGCGTGAGCGGGTGCACGGAGACCGTCCCGCCGCCCGCGGCGGGCAGCACGAGGATGTCGTCGCTGCGGCCGTCCACCGTCTCGAGCAGCGGGTAGGGCCGCCCGCACGAGCACGTGGCGGGGGAGACGGTGACGAGATCGGAGAGCTCCATCCGGATCAGCGGCTGGGTGCGGTTCACGAGGTTCGTGACGAGGACCTTCGCGCCCTGCGTCCCGGGCGGGACGGGCCGGCCTCCGGCGTCGACGACCTCGAGCAGGTTCAGGTCGCTCAGCACGTGCAGGCCCTCGTGGCGCTCGCAGCTCGTGGCGAGCATCCCGGTCTCCGTCGAGGCGTAGCCGTTGAACGGCGTGCAGCCCCAGGCGGCCTCGATCCGCTCGCGCATGTCGGCGGTGAGGACCTCGCTGGTGACGGCGACGGTCGCGGGGTCGATGCGCAGCCGACCGGCGAGCTGCTCGTCGGCGAGCAGCGCCGCGACGGACGCGTACGCCGTGAGGCCCTCGGGCGCGAACGCGTTGAGCGGGCCGACGAGCTCGCTCACCGGGCGCCGGGCGTCCAGGCGCAGCATCCGGTGGACGCCGACGTCGAGCGTCCGCGCCATCCGCGCCGTCATGTGCAGCGGGACGTCAGCCACGACCGAGGCGAGCCGGCGCCGCCGCGGAAGGCGCGGCGTGAGGCCCATGAAGCCGCCGCTCCAGCGCAGCAGCCCGCCGATCGCCTGCGTCCAGTCCTCGCGCCCGTAGACGAACACGCCGCGCCGGCCGGTCGTGCCGCCGCTGGCCATCGCGCGGTACTCGCCGAGGAACAGGTCGTCGGCGTGGGGGCGGTGCTCGAGCTCGTCGAGGTGGGCCTCGATGGCGGTGAGGCGCAGGCGCCGGTCGGTGACGAGCTCGTCGAAGTGCTCGAGCATCGTCGCCTTGTCGAGCGCCGGCAGGGCGGTGACGTCGAGGTCGTCGTCGAGCGCGATCCCGGCGAGGCGCTCGCGGTGGAACGGGGAGTGCGCGGCGGCGTGGCGCACGAGCGCGACGAGGCGCTCCTGCTGGTGGGCTCGCAGGTGCTCGGGGCTCCACGCGTCGTGCGCTTCGAGGGTCTTCGCGGCCCGCAGGGCGGCGAGCGTGTCCGGCAGGCGGCGGGCGGTGGCGATCATCGGGGGCTCCGGGTCGCGTGGTGCAGGATGGCGGCCTGGGTCTCGGCGTAGAGCGCGTCGTCCACCTCGGACGGTGCGATCAGGCGCTCGAGCGTGAGGCCGTTGGCGATCGCGAGCATCGCGGTGGCCAGGCGGCGGGCGGGCAGCGCGGGCGCACGGCGGGCGCCCCGGGTGCGGCGCTCGAGGTCGGCGGCGATCGCCTCGCGGGTGCGGTCGTGGTGGGCCGCGTAGCGCTCGCGCAGCGCGGGGTCGCGGGCGACGACGCTCATGAACTCGATCACCACCGCCCACCAGTCGGGCTCGTCGCGCACCGAGCGAGCGAACGCCTCGGCGAAGGCGCGGACGAACTCCTCGGCGCCGAGGTCGTCGAACGCGGAGGCCTCGAGCCCCGCGACGCGCTCGCCGCTGCGGCGGTCGAGCAGCGCGAAGAAGAGATCGGCCTTCGAGTCGAACCGGGAGTAGACGGCGCCCTTCGTGAAGCCCGCCTCCCGGGCGACCTGGTCGAGCGAGGCGCCGTGAAAGCCCTCGCGGCGGAAGACGGCCTCGGCGGCGTCGAGCACGCGGCGGCGCGTGTCGGCGGCGGTCTCGGCGCGGGTGCGGGGGGCGGTGGTCCGCGGCATACCGTCGGTATTGAAATACCACCGGTATCGGCTTGTCAAGCGGATGATGTAGAGAAACCGTCCGCCGGCAAGGCTTTCGCCACATCATCCCGCGGTCGCGACGCCTCAGCGGCGGCGCGCGAGCGCCCAGAGCGCCGCGGCCTGCGCGACGACGAGCGCGACGAGCACGCCGCCGGCGATCTGCCAGAACGCGTACGGGTAGAGCCGGCGCAGCGAGTCCTGCTCGGGGAAGCGCCACGAGTCGCCGTCGAAGAAGACGCCGTGGAACGCGGTGAAGAACGCCTCCCAGTCGGCCGCCATGAGCAGCGCGGCGACGCCGATGAGGCCGATCGTGAGCAGGCCGCCGAGCCGCAGGCCCTCGCGCAGCGCCGGGCGGCGCAGCAGCCAGACGAGGCCGAGCACGAGGAGCGCCACGAACCAGGCCACGAGCACGAGCGTCACCACCGAGCGCACGTCGTCCATGTGCGTGATCTCGCGGGCGTTGAAGGCCGCGCCGCCCTCGGGCAGCGTCGCGGCGCGCAGGCGGTCCGGGCCGCCCGCGTCCCACGGCTGGATCGCGTCGATGCCGACCCGGGCGAGGTCGAGGCGCTCGTCGCCGCGCAGCCCGGCCGGGTCGTCGGGGAAGCCGGGCAGCGCGTAGAGCGCCCACGGCAGCCAGCCCCAGGCGAGCACGAGCAGCGCGTTGCCGACCAGCGCGAACGGCAGCGCGAGCGCGGCGATGAGCGAGGCCGGCCTCACCGCGTCGCCGGCCCGCCGAGGACGAGCGTGCCCTGGCTGGAGAGCACGCCGCCGTTGCCGTGGGCCACCGCCACCTGCGCCTGCGGGACCTGCCGCGCGCCGGACTCGCCGCGCAGCTGCCGGACCGCCTCGACGATCGCGTGCAGCCCGTACATCCCCGGGTGGGTGTAGGCGAGGCCGCCGCCGTTCGTGTTCATCGGCAGCGGGCCGCCGGGCAGCGTCGCGCCGCTCGCCACGAACGGCCCGCCGTCGCCCTTCTCGACGAACCCGAGGTCCTCGAGGAAGAGGATCGGGGTGATCGTGAAGGCGTCGTAGAGCTGGGCGACATCGACGTCCGCCGGGGTCAGGCCCGCCTGCGCGAACGCGCGCGCGCCGGACTCGCGGGCGGCGGTCTCGGTGAGCGAGGGCATCCCGGTGATGTGCCGGTGCGAGTGCGCCTCGCCGGCGCCGAGGACGTGCACCGGCGGGCGGCGCAGCGCGGCCGCGCGCTCGGCGGAGGTCACGACGATCGCGGCGCCGCCGTCGGTCACCAGGCAGCAGTCGCGCACGGTGAGCGGGTCGGCGACCATGCGCGCGCCGAGCACGTCCTCCACGGTCAGCGGCTCGGGCGACCAGGCGCCGGGGGTCAGCGCCGCCCAGGCGCGGGCGGCGACCGCGACCGCGGCGAGCTGCTCGCGCGTCGTCCCGAACTCGTGCATGTGCCGCGAGGCGGCGAGCGCGTAGGCGGTGACGGGCATCGCCGGGCGGAACGGCGCCTCCCACGGGTCGAGCTCCTGCACGCTGGCGCTCGCGCGGCCGACGAGCCGCTGCGTCGAGCCGTAGGCGATCAGCGCGACCTCGCAGAGCCCGGCGGCGATCGCCGCGCGCGCGTGGTTCACGTGGAACATGAACGACGCGCCGCCGACGTTCGTCGCGTCCGTGTAGCGCGGCGCGATCCCCAGCTCGAGCGCGAGGTTCAGCGGCGCCCACGGGAGCTGGGTCGTCGCCGCGAAGACGGCGTCCACGTCGGCGGGGGCGAGCCCGGCGTCCTCGAGCGCGCGCAGCGAGGCCTGGGCCATGAGGTCCACCGGGCGCGTGCCCTCGGCGACGGCGCCGAGGTCGGACTCGGCCGCGCCGGCGATCGCGACGCTCACGCTCGCCCGGCCTCGTCCTCGGGCACGAACACCGGCAGGCGCTCGCCGGTCTGCGGGTCCGGCTCGGTGAACCGCACGCGCACGCGCAGGCCGATCGGCACCGCGTCCCCCGCCGGGCCCTCGACGCGGCT
>JALOLQ010000192.1 GCA_025455895.1 Solirubrobacteraceae bacterium | reverse complement strand
GGTCGTCGTCGGCCTCAACCGCTACACCGAGTCCGAGCCCTCGCCGCTCATGCAGGGCGCCGACGGCGGCATCCTCACGGTGGACCCCGCGGTCGAGCAGCAGCAGATCGAGGCGGTGCGCGCCTGGCGCGGAGCGCGCGACCAGGCAGCGGTGGACGCGGCCCTGGCCGAGGTGGCGCGGGTCGCCCGCAGCGCGGACGAGAACATCATGCCCGCGACGATCGCCGCCGCCCGCGCGGGCGCGACGACCGGGGAGTGGGCGCGCACGCTGCGCGAGGCGTTCGGCGAGTTCCGCGCGCCGACCGGCGTCGGCGAGGCGGCCGCGCCGCTGGCGACCGGCGACGACGAGGCGGCCGCGCTGCGCGACGAGGTCGACCGCGTGAGCGAGGCGCTCGGGCGCCGGATCAAGATCCTCGTCGGCAAGCCCGGCCTCGACGGCCACTCCAACGGTGCCGAGCAGATCGCCGTGCGCGCGCGCGACGCGGGGATGGACGTCGTCTACGAGGGCATCCGGGTCGTCGTCGGCGGGATCATCCCGGACGCCGACGTCGAGCCGCTGAAGGCGGCGGGCGTGGCGGCGGTCTACACGCCGAAGGACTTCGACATCACGCGCATCATGCAGGACATCGTCCGGCTCGTCGCCGAGCGCGGCGGGGTGGGGTCGGCGGCCTGAGCGCGCGCGGCCGCCGGCGGGCCGAGAAACTCGGCATCGATCCGGCGCGGCTGCCGCCGGGCCAGTCGCCGACCGCGAAGTTCCCGGTCCTGACCGTCGGGCCCGAGCCCGACGTGCCGGTCGCGACGTGGTCGCTCTCGGTGCACGGGCGCTGCGCGGCCCCGTTCGCGCTGCGCTGGGAGGACCTGCTGGCGCTGCCGCAGACCGAGCTGACGACCGACCTGCACTGCGTCACGCGCTGGTCGAAGTTCGGCACGCGCTGGGGCGGCGTGCGCGTGCGCGACCTGCTCGAGCGCGCGCGGCCGCTCGAGGACGCCACGCACGTGCTCGTCCACGCCCACGGCGGCTACACGACGAACCTCCCGCTCGCCGCGCTGACCGGCGACGACGTCCTGATCGCCCATGTCTACGACGGCCGGCCGCTCGAGCGCGAGCACGGCGGGCCCGCCCGGCTGCTCGTGCCCCGGCGCTACCTGTGGAAGAGCGCGAAGTGGGTCAGCGCGCTCGAGCTGCTCGACCACGACGAGCCGGGCCTCTGGGAGCGCAACGGCTACCACAACGAGGGCGACCCCTGGCGCGAGGAGCGCACGACGATGGACGCGTGGTCGCTGCGCCAGGTGCGCCGCCGGCTGCGCGGGCGCGATCCGGCGTAGCGCGAGGCTACCGGCGCCGCAGGCGGCTCACCGCGTTGAACGCGGCGAGCGACAGCCGGTCGAGCCGGGAGTCGCGGCGCGGCAGCATCCCGAGCTGGCGGGCGAACTCCGCCCCGTCGTAGTAGACGGTGTTCGAGGCGATCCGGCCGCCGGCGTCGAAGCGCATGACGTCGACGCCGCGGATCTCGATCCGGCGGCCGTTCGGCGCGATCCCCAGGAACGGCGCGCCCGTCAGCGTCCCGGTCCCGCGCCACTGGATGACCGCCTGGCGATCACCGTCGTCGACGATGTTCTCGATCTCCATCTGCCAGTCGGGAGCGGCCGCGAAGAGGTCGGTGAACCACGCCGCCAGCGCCGCGGGCCCGCGCACCGTGCGCCCGGCGGCCAGGAAGTGATCGACGGAGTCCTCGGTCCAGAACGCCGACGGGTCGCTGAGATCGCGCTCGTCGAAGATCCGGTGGAACACGGACCGCGCGAGCTGCGACGGAGCCTGCGGGTCGGCAGCGGTGGAGGCCATCGGGCGACACTAGCCCACGCACCTCGGCGCCGCCATGGCCTGCGCCGGCGGCAGATCGCTAGCGTGCGCGCCGACGTGACCCCGACCCTCCCCGACGGCACCGCGCTCGGCGAGCGCCTGCGCTCCGGCGACCTCTCCGCCGCCCCCGAGGTCCTGAACCTCGTCGAGAACCGCACGCCCGCCGCGCGCGCGCAGGCGGCCGCGCTGCTGCGCGCCGTCGCCCCCGCCGTGCTCGGCGGCGAGGCGCGCGGGCACGTCGTCGGCGTGACCGGGCCGCCGGGTGCGGGCAAGTCGACGCTGCTGAGCGAGCTCGTGCGGGCGTGGCGCGCCGACGGGCGCTCGGTCGCCGTGCTCGCCGTCGATCCCTCCTCGAAGCGCACCGGCGGATCGCTGCTCGGGGACCGCGCGCGGATCGCCTTCGACCCGGCCGACGAGCGCGTCTTCATCCGCTCCACCGCCGCGGGCGGCCGGCTCGGCGGGATCGCCGCGGCGACCCGCGAGGCGGCGACCGCCCTGGCCGTGGCATTCGACGTCGTGGTCGTCGAGACGGTCGGCGTCGGGCAGAGCGAGACCGACATCGCCGAGATCGCCGATACCGTGGCGGTCATCGTGCAGCCCGGCTCCGGCGACGCCCTGCAGTTCCTCAAGAGCGGGATCATGGAGATCCCGGACGTCCTCGTGGTGACGAAGGCGGACCTCGGCGAGGTCGCGCTGCGCGCGCGCCGCGACCTGCACGCGGCGCTGCGCTCGGTCGGCGAGCGCGAGACCGAGGTGCTCGCCGTCTCCTCGCTGCCGCCCGCCGCCGGGATCGACGCGCTCGTCGCGGCGCTCGACGCGCATCGCACGCGCAGCGACGTGGACGCCCGGCGCCTGGCGGCCCGCCGCGCCACGGCCCTGGCCGACTTCGCCGCCGAGCACGGTGAGCGCGGGCTGCGGGCGCTCGGCGGTCGGCGCTCGGCGGAGAGGCTGTTGGCCGGGCAGGACGCGGGCGTCGACGTCCCGGGCCTCGTGGCCGCGCTCGAGGCCGAGGCGGGGATCGCGTGAGCCGCCGCCTCCCCGAGCTCGGGATGCTGCTCGGCGCGTTCCTCGCGGGCACGCTGCTCGCCGAGGCGCTCGGCGCCGCGAACACCGGGATCGCGATGACCTTCGGCCAGCTCGCCTTCGCGATCGTGCTCGTCGCGATCCTGCTGCTGCGCCGCTGACGTAGGGTTCCCCGCATGCCGATCGGCTGCTTCGTCTCCACCGGGCGTTCCCTGTCCGACGCGGTCGAGCGCGTGCGCCTCGCCGAGTCGCTGGGCTACGACGCCGCGTACGTCACCCACATCAACACCCGCGACGCGCTCCAGGTCTCGATGGCCTACGCGCTGGCGACCGAGCGGATCAAGGTCGGCCCCGGCGTCGTGCCGATCTACTCGCGCACGCCCGCGACGATGGCCCAGGAGGCGGCGACGATCCACGACGCCTCCGGCGGGCGCCTGCGGCTCGGGATCGGCGTCTCGCACCGGCCGGTCGTGGAGTTCTGGCACGGCCAGAGCATCGACAAGCCGGTCACCGAGATGCGCGAGTACGTGGGCCTGATCCGCGCGATCCTCGCCGGCGAGCCGCCCCCGGAGGGCACGAAGTGGCGCACGGCCTTCCAGCTCGCCGGGATCGGCCCGTTCCCGGACCTCCCGATCCTCGTCGCCGCGCTCTCGCCGAACATGCTGCGCCTCGCCGGCGAGATCGCCGACGGCGTCGTGCTCTGGCTGTGCAACCCGAACTACATCCGCGACGTCGTCGTCCCGTGCGTGACCGAGGGCCGCGAGAAGGCCGGGAAGGGCCTCGACGGGTTCGACATCGTCGCCGCGGTGCCCGCCGCGGCGACCGACGACCCCGCCGCCGCGTACGCCGCGATGCGCCGCGACCTGCTGCCGTACTTCGGCCTGCCGTTCTACCGCGCGATGATCGAGCGCTCGGGGTTCGCCGACGACGTCGCGGGCTTCGACGCCGCGGGCGGCGACCCGGCGGCGATGGGCGCCGCGATCGGCGACGAGTTCCTCGGCCTGCTGACCGCCGTCGGCGACGAGGCCGCGGTGCGCGCCGGGCTGCAGCGCTACCGCGACGCGGGCGCGACCTCCCCGTGCGTCGGCCCGATCCCGAGGACGGACTTCGACGCGACGCTGCGCGCCGGGCTGGGCTGAGTCCCGGGATAGGGTTGCGGGCATGAGCCTCGACCGCGCCCGCCTGGCCCAGCTGCTCGACCGCGAGACCGCGACCTACCACGAGCGCACCCCGCGCTCGCGCGAGCTCTTCGAGCGTGCCCGCGGCTCGCTCGTCGGCGGCGTGCCGATGCCGTGGATGATGCGCTGGGCCGGCGGCTATCCGGTCTTCGCCGCCGAGGCCCACGGCGCCCGGATCACCGACGTCGACGGCCATGAGTACGTCGACCTCGCGCTCGGCGACACCGGCGCGATGGCCGGCCACTCACCGGGGCCCGCGGCGGCGGCGATCGCCGAGCAGGCCGCGCGCGGGATCACGACGATGCTCCCGACCGAGGACGCCGTCTGGGTCGGCGAGGAGCTGACGCGGCGCTTCGGCGTGGACCAGTGGTTCTTCACGCTGACCGCGACCGACGCCAACCGGGCCGCGCTGCGCCTCGCGCGCCAGTTCACCGGGCGCCCGAAGATCCTCTGCTTCAGCTACTGCTACCACGGCTCGGTGGACGAGACGCTCGCCGTCGGCGAGGACGGGCGCACCGTCTCGCGCACCGGGAACGTCGGGCCGCAGGTCGACCCCGGGCAGACGACGGTCGCGGTCGAGTTCAACGACCTCGGCGCGCTCGAGGCGGCGCTCGCCACGCGCGAGATCGCCGTGGTCATCGCCGAGCCGGCGATGACGAACATGGGGATCATCCTCCCCGACCCCGGCTACCACGAGGCGCTGCGCGCGCTCACGCGCGAGCACGGGACGCTGCTGCTGATCGACGAGACGCACACGTTCTCCGCCGGCCCCGGCGGCTGCACC